>NZ_BADD01000433.1 GCF_000333455.1 Rhodopseudomonas sp. B29 | reverse complement strand
CGATCGTNCGCCCGTCTCCTTGGCCAGCGGCTGGATGTTGTGAAAGGCCACATAGGTCCACGGGCTGGAGCAGTCGAAGAAGAACTCGAGCATGGGTGTTTCCCTGGTGTTGGTGTTTGTTGATTGTTATTAGTTGTTAGTTACGGGCCTCTCCACTCGTCATTCCGGGGCGCCGCGCAGCGGCGAACCCGGAATCCATATCCCCTGGACTCGCGGCAAGAGCACCGCGCCGTCCTGCCCAAACACCATCGCTGCGGAGTATGGATTCCGGGTTCGCGCCTTCGGCACGCCCCGGAATGACGAACGTTGATGCAGAGCACTCATCACTGCTGCTGCGCCCCCTGCGCCTCTGCCTCGCTGTACGCCGGCTTATCCACCCCGAGCAAAATCTTCCGCGCCTGCTCGTCCATCGGCTTGCGCTCGTCCTTGCCGAGCGCCAGGCCCGTCTGCAGCTTCGGCCGGGCGCGGAGCAGCGTGTACCAGCGCTTGATGTTGGGATAGTCGTCGAGGCTCAGGCCCTGCGCCTTGTGGGTCATGATCCAGGGGAAGCAGGCGATGTCGGCGATCGAGTAATCGCCAACGATATACTCGCCCTCGGCCAGCTGCGCGTCGAGCACGCCGTAGAGCCGCCGCGTCTCACGGCCGTAGCGGTCGATCGCGTACGGAATCTTCTCGGGCGCGTAGAGCAGGAAATGGCCGTGCTGGCCGAGCATCGGGCCGAGGCCGGCCATCTGCCACATCAGCCATTGCAGCACTTGCGAGCGTGCGCGCGGCTCGGCCGGCAGGAACTGCCCGGACTTCTCCGCCAGATAAATCAAGATCGCGCCGCTTTCGAACACGCTGAACGGTTCGCCGCCGTCGGCGGGCGCGTGATCGATGATCGCCGGCATCCGGCCGTTGGGGCTGAGCTCGAGGAACTCGGGCTTGTGCTGGTCGCCTTTGCCGAGCTGCATCGGCACCACCTTGTACGGCAGGCCGCATTCCTCCAGCATGATCGAGATCTTCCAGCCATTCGGCGTTCGGGGCGTAATACAGTTCGATCATTGCTGAACGGATCCTCTTGGCGGGCCTCGGTTCGATCCTAGCCGCGCCGTCCGTCGCCGCCAAGCCGTGGATGCAAGCCGTGGATGGCAGGCTGACCGCCGTATACGGCCGCTGTCCGGCATGGCAGATAAAGCCGATTCAGGGAGGACGACCATGCTGTTTCCGACGACGATCGCCGGCTCGCTGCCGAAGCCCGAATGGCTCGCCGAGCCCAACAAGCTGTGGGCGCCGTGGAAGCCAACCGGTCCTGACCTCGTGCGCGCCAAGCGCGACGCCACCATCCTGGCCGTGAAGATCCAGGAAGACGCCGGCATCGACATCGTCACCGAAGGCGAGCAGGCGCGGCAGCATTTCGTCCACGGATTCCTCGAAGCCGTCGACGGCATCGACTTCGCCAACAAGGTCGAGATGGGCATCCGCAACGATCGCTACAAAGCGATGGTGCCGCAGGTGACGGCGCCGCTGCGGCTGAAGGGCCGCGTCCACGAATTCGAGGCGCTGATCGCCCGCGCCCACACCGGCAACAAGATCAAGTTCACGCTGCCCGGCCCGATGACCATCATCGACACCATCGCTGATCGGTTCTACGGCGACCGCGTCAAGATGGCCTTCGCGTTCGCCGCGCTCTTGAACCAGGAAGCGCTGGCGCTGCAGGCAGACGGCATCGACATGATCCAGTTCGA
The DNA here is from genome assembly GCF_000333455.1 of Rhodopseudomonas sp. B29. GTDB lineage: Bacteria > Pseudomonadota > Alphaproteobacteria > Rhizobiales > Xanthobacteraceae > Rhodopseudomonas. Next base: position 1,427 of record NZ_BADD01000433.1, on the reverse strand, counting down.
TGAGCCGGCGTTCAACGTCTACATGAGCGAAGCCGCCGACTGGGGCGTCGAGGCGCTGCAACGCGCCGCCGAGGGTCTGACCTGCGCCACCGCGGTGCACATCTGCTACGGCTACGGCATCAAGGCCAACACCGACTGGAAGGAGACACTCGGCGCCGAGTGGCGGCAATACGAACAGATCTTCCCGGCGATCGACAAGAGCCCGATCCAGCAGGTCGCGATCGAGTGCCGCAACTCGAAAGTGCCGCTCGATTTGCTGTCGCTGCTGCCAAACAAGATCGTCCAGGCCGGCGTCATCGACGTCGCCTCCGACCAGGTCGAAACCGCCGAAGACGTCTGCGCCACACTCGAAGCGGTGATGAAGCACGTGCCCAAGAGCAACATCATCGCCACCACCAACTGCGGCATGGCCCCGATGTTCCGCGACATCGCCGAAGCCAAGCTGGTGGCGCTCGGCGCCGGCGCGGAGCTGGCAAGGCAGCGGTTCGGGTAGTTATCACTGCCGCAACGACTGAGTCGTCATCCTGAGGCGCGAGCAAAGCGAGCCTCGAAGGATGCGGCTCCAGGCACGGCATGCCATTCTCCGAGGCTGAGTAAGCGCGGCCTTCCAGCGCAGCCCATCCTTCGAGGCCGCCGCTTCGCGGCGGCACCTCAGGATGACGCCGAATGTGTAGCAACGCGAACACCCTCTCGTTCGTCATTCCGGGGCGCGCGAAGCGCGAGCCCGGAATCCACACCCCCAGTGACAATGTAGCACGAAGCCCGCGCCGCAGTGCTACACCGCACGCACAGGGATTATGGATTCCGGGCTCGCTCGCTACGCGAGCGCCCCGGAATGACGCGGTTAGGTCGTGCGTGCGCTCGGATGCAATGCCGGTTGATAGCCGGCTTCAAGCCCTCGCAGCGTTGATGGTGGCGTGAGTAGGAAGATCTGCAAGCCTTCCATCGCCGCGCGCTCGACCGGCTGATAACCCTCAAACGACCAGCGCAGCAGTCCGCCTCGCGTGGCTAGATAAGCAGCGCCGGCGCCGCCACCATCATGGCCGGCATCGCCGCTCTTCTCGCTCATCCCCGACACCATCGCCCCATCCGGCAACTCATCGACCCCGCACGGCACCGCATGCAGCCGCTTGGCCCTTCCGTCCAGCCGCTCGCGATGCAGCGTCGCGTCGACCTGCTTGGCGCTCACGCCCGCCAGCCCGTTGCCACGCGCGAACGCATTGGCAAAGCGCAGTGCGTCGGCGCGCCGGCAATAGTAACAGGGCCGATGCCCAGCCGCGAGCGCGGTTGCTTCGTCGAGGAAGAACAGCTCGGTCCAGCTCCGCGTCGCCATCACGTCGCGGCGGCGGCCGCGAAACTCGCAGACGCAAGTAATCCACGCCGGGCTCGACCACCGGTCGCTTCAGCAGCGTCTTTGTGGCCGGATC
>NZ_BADD01000434.1 GCF_000333455.1 Rhodopseudomonas sp. B29 | reverse complement strand
GCCGATCATCCGCCAGGCCGGCGGTGTTCCGCGCCTGGTGCGGCTGGAGCCGCCGCATTGGCGTATCACCGAGGAAGCGCTGCGCAAGGTCTTCAATCACAAGACCAAGGCGATCGTCTTCAACAATCCTCTCAATCCGGCCGCGGTGGTGTATCCGCGCGAAGACCTCGAGCTGCTGGCGCGGTTCTGCCAGGAGTACGATGCGGTCGCGATTTGCGACGAGGTGTGGGAGCACGTCACGTTCGACGGCGTCGAGCATGTTCCGCTGATGTCGATCCCCGGCATGCGCGATCGCTGCATCAAGATCGGATCGGCGGGGAAGATCTTCTCGCTGACCGGCTGGAAGGTCGGTTTCGTTTGCGCCGCGCCGCCGCTGCTACGGGTCGCTGCGAAGGTGCATCAGTTCCTCGCTTTCACCACAGCGCCCAACCTGCAGGTCGCGGTGGCCTATGGGCTCGGCAAGGACGACGATTACTTCCTGTCGATGCGCAAGGATCTGGCGCGGAGCCGCGACCGGCTCGCCGAGGGGCTGAAGCAGATCGGCTTTCCGGTGATCCGCTCGCAAGGCACGTACTTCCTCACCGTCGATCTGGCGCCGCTCGGGCTCAACGAAACCGACGAGGCGTTCTGCAAGCGCGTCGTCAGCGACTACAAGGTCGCGGCGATCCCAGTTTCGGCGTTCTACGAGGAAGACCCGGTGACCAGCGTGGTGCGGTTCTGCTTCGCCAAACGTGACGCCACGCTCGACACGGCGCTCGAGCGTCTTTCGGACGCGGTGCATGGCCGCTAGGGGCAGGGCGATGCGGGGTTCGATGTTGCGACGATTCTGGATCGGTGCGGCGGCGGTGATGGCGATGCTGGCGCTGCCTGCGCAGGCGCAGGAGCGCACCGTCAATTTCTACAATTGGTCGAACTATATCGCGCCGGGCGTGCTCGACGAATTCACCCGCGAGACCGGCATCAAGGTGATCTACGACACCTTCGACGGCAACGAGACGCTGGAGACCAAGCTGCTCGCCGGCAAGTCCGGCTATGACGTCGTGGTGCCGACTGCTTACTTCCTGCAGCGCCAGATCGGCGCCAAGGTGTTTCAGAAGCTCGACAAGGCCAAGTTGCCGAACCTGAAGAACGCCTGGGACGTGGTGACAGCCAAGCTGGCGATGTACGATCCCGGAAATCAATTCGCCGTCAACTACATGTGGGGCACCACCGGCATCGGCTACAATGTCGCCGCGGTGAAGAAGATCCTTGGCGAGAACGCTGTCATCGACAGCTGGGACATCGTCTTCAAGCCGGAGAACCTTGCCAAATTCGCCGATTGCGGCGTGCAGATGCTGGACTCGGCCGACGACATTCTGCCGGCCGCGCTGAACTATCTGGCCTGATCCG
>NZ_BADD01000435.1 GCF_000333455.1 Rhodopseudomonas sp. B29 | reverse complement strand
GGGTCAGTCGAATTCGGCGCTGAGCTCGACAGCCTGGCGGATTTCGTCAATTTCGGCGTCGCGCCGGGCCTGATCCTGTATTTCTGGCAGCTGCACTTCCTCAACAATGTCGGCTGGATTGCCGCGATGATCTTCGCCATCTCCGGCGGGCTGCGGCTGGCGCGCTTCAACGCCACCATGGACGACCCCAACAAGCCGGCCTTCGCGGCCAATTTCTTCACCGGCGTGCCGGCGCCGGCCGGCGCCATCACGGTACTGCTGCCGGTTTATATGGGCTTTCTGGGTGCGCCGACGCCGCCGGCGGTGCTGACGGCGCTGTACACGCTGCTGATCGCTTTCCTGATGGTGTCGCGGCTGCCGGTGTTCTCCGGCAAGGCAGTGCGCCTCCGGGTCGCACCCGAGATGGTGCTGCCCGTGTTCGTCTCGGTGGTGCTGTTTATCGCGCTGCTGATCGGCTACCCGTGGCACATCCTATCGGCCTGCTCGGTTCTGTATCTGCTCAGCCTGCCGATCGGCTGGCGCTCGTATCGCGACCATCAGCGCAGCGCTGCCGCCGCGGCCAAGAAGACCACCCCGCCGCCGGCAACCCCGCGGCCGACCCTGGTGGTCTCCGAGCCGCCGCACGACGATGAACGGCCGGCGCGGCTGAACTGATCGCTGCGCCGCCGACCTGATCCTAATCGTTACCAATTCCTTGCCGACTCGCGTCCGCCGTGGCGCGAGCGCCGTGAGCCTGACCGCGTAGTTCTCCGAGGTCGGCAAAGCCATCATGTGCGCGAAGCTGGCAACAAGCTTTACGCGTCTTTAATGGCACAGCTTATAGGGTTCCGAGGCTGCCCGCATCGAGGGGGCACTCGCCGCCAGAAGGTGGGCGGGTTTGTGCGTGCGCGTCGGAGTAAACCATGGACATCATGACGAGTGCCGGCCTTGCCGGAGGCATAGCGGTTATCGCTGTGATGGTTTTCATGGGCGGTGATCTGCACATGTTCATCTCCGAGCATGCGATGATCATCATCTTCGGCGGTTCGATCACCGCGACCATGATCCGGTTTCCGCTCAATGTGATGCTGCACGGCCTGCCGCTTGGGGCAAAATTCGCCTTCACCATGAGCCGGCTGTCGGCCCGCGATCTGGTCGATGAGCTCGCCAACATCGCCGAAGTGGCCCGCAAATCTGGCCCGGTCGGGCTCGAAAAGGTCGAGGCCGACGATCCGTTTCTGGCCAAGGGCATCCGCTACGTCGCAGACGGCTATGACATCGAATTCATCCGCGACAATCTCGAGCGCGACCGCGACAATTTCCTGATGCACCTCGACGAAGGCAGCAAGATCTATCGCGCCATCGGCGACTGCGCTCCGGCGTTCGGCATGATCGGCACGCTGATCGGCATGGTGCAGATGTTCTCCAACATGTCGGACCCGTCCAAGCTTGGTCCGTTCATGGCGACCGCGCTGCTGGCGACGCTGTACGGCGCGCTGGTCGCAAATCTGTTCTGCCTGCCGATCGCCGACAAACTGCACGGCAAGAAGATCGATGAAGAGACCAACCGCACACTGATCATCGACGGCATCTTGATGATCCGCGACTCCAAGAGCCCGACGCTGGTGCGCGAAATGTTGCTGGCCTACCTGCCCGAGAAGCATCGCCACGAGGAAGACGAAACGGTGCCGGCCTGACGCCGGCGGCTGACGATCGTCCGGACAAGCAGCGATGGCAAAAAAGAAGAAGGCCGGAGGAACACGCCGGCGGGCACGGCTGGTTCGTCACCTTCGCCGACCTGATGGGTCTGTTGAATGAGCTTCTTCGTGATGCTCGTCGCATTCTCGACGCAGGACACCCAGAAGCTGAAGATCGTCGCCGGTTCGATGCGCGACGCCTTCGGCGTGCAGAACGATTCGCGCTATTCGGGCATCATCGAGAACGACGGCCTGCCGACCCGCGGCAAGGTCAAGAACACCGAGCACGTCAATCCGGAGCTGTCGACGTCCAAGCCGTCGCCGGGCGACGTGACCCGCGACGAGGGCATCAACACCAAGGAAGACCGCGAATTTGCGCTGGCTTCCGCCTCGCTGCGCCAGGCGCTGCAGGACATGCCGGAGATCGCCGAACTGTCCAAGAACGTGATGTTCGAGGAAACCAACAAGGGTCTCAATCTCGAGATCATGGATCAGGACGGGCGGCCGATGTTCGCCGACGGCGCCAAGTCGCCCCTCGAACGCACCCGGCTTCTGCTCCAGCGTCTGGCCGTGCCGCTGCGGGCGACGCCGTTGCGGATTTCAATCGTCGGCCACACCTCGACCGGGCTGATGCCGCAGCGAAGCGATTATAACGGCTGGGACCTGTCGTCCGACCGGGCGAACGCCGTGCGGCAGATTCTGGAACGCGAGGGCCTGCCGAGCGCCCATATTTTCGCGGTGACCGGCAAGGCCGACACGCAGCCGCTGTTTCCCGACGATCCTTCGATCGCCGCCAACCGCCGGGTGACCATCACCCTGATGCGCGAAAACCCGACGCTGCCTCCCGGGCTGAAGCCCTGATCGGGCATTTTCCCCAGCGACCTCGCCAACATGCGGCCGGTTGCGCGCTCACTGGTTGCGCCTTACGAATTTACCGATAAACCTGCTATCGTCCGTGCCGGCTCGATCTAAAGCCGAAGCGGCCGGCGTGGGTCCGGCTCGACCTGCGCCGTTCGGGATCGAAACCACCGAACGAGCGTTCTCCAGCAGCCATGGCCCTCAGCGCCGCAACCAACGACGCGTCCGAGACGACGTCGACCGGCTTTTTTGCGCTGACCCTCGGCGCAGTCGGCGTCGTGTTCGGCGATATCGGTACGTCGCCGCTCTATGCCTTTCGCGAGGCCCTGGCGAGCGCGTCCGGCGGCGCGCACGCGACCCGCGTCATGGTGCTCGGCGTGCTGTCGCTGATCCTGTGGGCGCTGCTCATCGTCGTCACTGCCAAATACGTGCTGCTGTTGCTGCGCGCCGACAACAACGGCGAGGGCGGTACGCTGTCGCTCATGGCGCTCGGCCAGCGCGCGCTCGGCCGCCGCAGCCGGCTGCTGCTGGTGCTCGGCGTGGTAGGCGCGTCGATGTTCATCGGCGATTCGATGATCACGCCCGCTATTTCCGTGCTGTCCGCAGTCGAAGGTCTGAAGATCGCCACGCCGGCACTCGACCACTACGTCGTGCCGCTCACGGTGCTGATCCTCATGGCGCTGTTCGCGGTGCAGAGCCACGGCACTGCGATCGTAGCGCGCGCTTTCGGGCCGGTGATGTTGCTGTGGTTCGGCACGCTGGCGGTGATGGGGGCGGTGCATATCACCGACGACCCGTCGGTGCTCTCGGCGATCAACCCGTGGTACGCGGCGCATTTTCTGGCCAATCACGGCACCATCGGCCTTGTGACGCTGGGGGCGGTGTTTCTCGCCGTCACCGGCGGCGAGGCCCTGTACGCCGATCTCGGCCATTTCGGCCGTCGCCCGATCCAGACCGGCTGGCTGGCACTGGTGCTGCCGGCGCTGCTGATCAACTATTTCGGCCAGGGCGCACTGGTGTTGTCGCATCCGAGTGCGCTGGAAAATCCGTTTTACAGGATGGTGCCTGAGAGCTACGTGGTGCCGCTGGTGGTGCTGGCGACGGCTGCCACCGTGATCGCCAGCCAGGCGGTGATCACCGGCGCCTATTCGCTGATCAGTCAGGCGGTGCAACTCGGCCTGCTGCCGCGTTTCGAGGTGCGCTACACCTCGGAGACACACGCCGGGCAGATCTATCTGCCGCGCGTCAATGCGCTGCTGCTGATCGGCGTGATGCTCCTGGTGCTGCTGTTCCAGACCTCGAGCGGGCTGGCGTCCGCCTATGGCATCGCCGTGTCGACCACCATGGTGGCAGACGGCATCATGGGCTTCGTCGTTGTGTGGCAGCTCTGGCATTGGCGCCCGCTCGCAGCCGCTGCTCTGATCGTGCCGTTGGTCGCGGTCGATACGATGTTCTTCAGCGCCAATCTCCTGAAACTGTTCGAGGGCGCCTGGGTGCCGCTGTTGTTTGGCATCGCCATGGTGGTGGTGATCTGGACCTGGCGCAAAGGCGTTTCGCTGCTGACGATCAAGACCCGACGCACCGAAGTGCCGCTCACCGATTTGATTACCAGCTTGGAAAAACGGCCGCCGCACGTGGTCAAAGGCACCGCGGTGTTTCTCACCGGCGACCCCGACTACGTCCCGACCGCGCTGCTGCACAACCTGAAACACAACAAGGTTCTGCACGAGCACAACGTCATTCTCACCATCGAGACAGCGCATACCCCGCGCGTCAGCGTCGCCGATCGGGTGCGGATGGAGAAGGTGAGCGACAAGTTCAGCAAGGTGCGGCTGAAGTTCGGCTTCATGGAATCGCCGAACGTGCCCAAGGCGCTGGTCGCCGCGCGCAAGCTCGGCTGGGAGTTCGACATCATGTCGACCTCGTTCTTCGTTTCCCGGCGCTCGCTGAAGCCGGCTGCGAAGTCCGGCCTGCCGAAGTGGCAGAATCGGCTGTTCATCGCGCTCAGCAAATCCGCCAACGACGCCACCGACTATTTCCAAATTCCAACCGGACGCGTCGTCGAGGTGGGGACTCAAGTCACGATCTGATCGCAGCGGCTGCACCCGAAAGGCGGGTGAATTTGATCCAGGCGGTCTGGGCTGGCTGAGGCCGCGTGCTATCCGGGCGGAGCCGGTCGGAACGCCGGCTGAAATCCGGGAGCCAGTCGATGAGAATGCCCACGAAGACGTTGCGAAGCTTGATTTTTTGCGCGCTTGGCGCGACTTTGGCTGCGCAATGGCCGAGCGTCGTTCTCGCAGTTGCGGTTTTGAGTTCAGGCAGCGCGAGAGCGGGAGATACGCAGGTGGGGCAGGTTCACGATTTGATGCCGCAGGACGTCGCCAAGGGCATTGCGGAAGGCCGCTATCTTTTGATCGACGTGCGCGAGCCCAACGAAGTCGCCGCCGAAGCCTATCCAGACGCGGTGGTGGTGCCGCTCTCGACGTTCGATCCGAAAGCCATTCCCGATCCGGCGGGCAAGGAGATCGTGTTCGCCTGCCGCTCCGGCAAACGCTCCGTCGCCGCCTCGCAGGCAGCCCAGATGGCCGGGCTGCGTTACGACAAGCATCTGGCGGGCGGCATCCTCGGCTGGAAGGCCGCCGGACTGCCGACCAAGCCGGGCCACTGACGGCGAGACGAAGCCGGCACGATGAACAAGGTCTTTTCCGGACTGCCCGTCACCGTTTTCGAGGCGATGTCGCAGCTCGCCCGCGACAACGACGCCATAAATCTCGGCCAGGGCTTTCCCGACGATCCGGGGCCCGAGGACATCCGCCGCGCTGCGGCGGACGCGGTGCTGAACGGCTACAATCAGTACCCGTCGATGATGGGCATCCCGGAACTGCGCCAGGCCATTGCCACGCACTACGCGCACTGGCACGGCGTCAATCTCGATCCGATGACCGAAGTGATGGTGACGTCCGGCGCCACCGAGGCGCTGGCCAGCGCGATCCTCGCCGTGACGTCGCCGGGCGACGAAGTCATCGTGTTTCAGCCGGTGTACGATTCCTATCTGCCGATCATCCGCCAGGCCGGCGGTGTTCCGCGCCTGGTGCGGCTGGAGCCGCCGCATTGGCGTATCACCGAGGAAGCGCTGCGCAAGGTCTTCAATCACAAGACCAAGGCGATCGTCTTCAACAATCCTCTCAATCCGGCCGCGGTGGTGTATCCGCGCGAAGACCTCGAGCTGCTGGCGCGGTTCTGCCAGGAGTACGATGCGGTCGCGATTTGCGACGAGGTGTGGGAGCACGTCACGTTCGACGGCGTCGAGCATGTTCCGCTGATGTCGATCCCCGGCATGCGCGATCGCTGCATCAAGATCGGATCGGCGGGGAAGATCTTCTCGCTGACCGGCTGGAAGGTCGGTTTCGTCTGCGCCGCGCCGCCGCTGCTACGGGTCGCTGCGAAGGTGCATCAGTTCCTCGCTTTCACCACAGCGCCCAACCTGCAGGTCGCGGTGGCCTATGGGCTCGGCAAGGACGACGATTACTTCCTGTCGATGCGCAAGGATCTGGCGCGGAGCCGCGACCGGCTCGCCGAGGGGCTGAAGCAGATCGGCTTTCCGGTGATCCGCTCGCAAGGCACGTACTTCCTCACCGTCGATCTGGCGCCGCTCGGGCTCAGCGGCATCGTTGTGCGAATAGGGTTCTGCCCGCGTTGGCGGCGTGACACCTGTTAACGCGATCGAAGGCAGCAGAGGTTACCGGCTCTTATGTCGGGTGGACCGGTAATAAGTCCTAGTAGAAGCGCGGCCTCATGAACCGCGTGGACGAATAACG
>NZ_BADD01000436.1 GCF_000333455.1 Rhodopseudomonas sp. B29 | reverse complement strand
TTTCGCGAAGCTCGGCTTACTCCGCAAAGTCATCCTTCGAGGCTCGACCGCCGCGCTGGCGCGCCGCGGTCGCGCACCTCAGGATGACGGCCGCGGTTGCGGTTAAGGGAGATCGATCATGACTGATCCGCACACCACCGGGCCGCAACCCTCTCACCGTCCCGACACGCCATTTCCGCGGCACTGGCTTTACTACATCGCGATCAAGATCGCGATCTTGATCGGCGCTGTTGCGCTGGTGTTGAAGCTGTACGGGTTCTGGTGACGTCATGAACAGCAACGCCAAACCTGCGCTGCGGCCGTATCTGCCGGAGGACGCCGAGATCGCCGCGGCGATCTTCGTGGCGTCGATCGAGCAGCTTGCCGCCGACGATTACAGCGAGGATCAGCAGGATGCCTGGGCCTCCGCGGCGGAGGATCTGGAGAAGTTTTCCGCGCGGCTCGGCGGGCAGCTCACGTTGCTCGCGACGCTGGACGGCGCGCCGGTCGGTTTTGCCTCGCTCAAGGGCGCCGATCACATCGACATGCTGTATGTGCATCCCGACTACACCGGCCAGAGCGTCGGCACCACGCTGATCGATGCGCTGGAAAAGCTTGCCGGCGCGCGCGGCGCCACCAAGCTGACGGTCGATGCCAGCGACAACGCCGCGGAGTTCTTCACCCGCCGCGGCTACATCGCGACCCAACGCAACACCGTCACCATCAACGGCGAATGGCTCGCCAACACCTCGATGACCAAGACGCTCGCCGGCGATGCGAGCGGCGGAGCAGAGCAATGACCCGCGAACGGCTGTATCTCTACGACACCACGCTGCGCGACGGCGCCCAGACCAACGGCGTCGATTTTACGCTGCACGACAAGCGGCTGATCGCCGGCCTGCTCGACGATCTCGGCATCGACTATGTCGAGGGTGGTTACCCGGGCGCCAACCCGCTCGACACCGAGTTCTTCGGCGAAAAGCCCAAGCTCGATCGCGCCTCGTTCGCGGCGTTCGGGATGACGCGGCGGCCCGGCCGCTCGGCGTCGAACGATCCAGGCATCGCGCTGTTGCTCGACGCCAAGGCCGATGCGATCTGCTTCGTCGCCAAATCTTCGGAGTATCAGGTCCGCGTCGCACTCGAGACCACCAACGACGAGAACATCGCCTCGATCCGTGACAGCGTTTCGATCGCCAAGGACAAGGGCCGCGAGGTGCTGGTCGACTGCGAGCACTTCTTCGATGGCTACAAGGCGAATCCGGAGTTCGCGCTGCAATGCGCCAAGGCGGCGTACGAGTCCGGCGCGCGCTGGGTGGTGCTGTGTGACACCAATGGCGGCACCATGCCGGACGAGGTCGAGACCATCGTCGGCGAAGTGGTCAAGCACATCCCGGGCGCGCATGTCGGCATCCACGCCCATAACGACACCGAGCAGGCGGTGGCCAATTCCTTCGCCGCCGTGCGCGCCGGCGCGCGCCAGATCCAGGGTACGCTCAACGGCCTCGGCGAACGCTGCGGCAATGCCAATCTGTGCTCGATGATCCCGACGCTGAAGCTGAAGAAGGAGTACGCCGACAAGTTCGAGATCGGCGTTTCCGAAGACAAGCTGGCGACGCTGGTGCAGGTGTCGCGCGCGCTCGACAACATCCTCGATCGCGCGCCCGATCCGCACGCGCCCTATGTCGGCAGCAGTGCCTTCGTCACCAAGACCGGCATCCATGCCTCGGCGGTGCTGAAGGATCCGCAGACCTATGAGCACGTCTCGCCCGAGACCGTCGGCAATCACCGCAAGGTGCTGGTGTCCGATCAGGCCGGCAAATCCAACGTGCTGGCCGAACTGGGGCGCACCAACATCGTGTTCGATCGCGACGATCCGCGGCTGTCGCGACTGGTCGAAAAACTGAAGGAGCGGGAGGCGGCGGGCTATGCTTACGAGTCGGCCAACGCCTCGTTCGATCTGCTGGCGCGCTCCACGCTCGGGACCGTGCCGGAGTTCTTCCGCGTCGACAAATTCGACGTCAATGTCGAGCAGCGCTACAACTCGCACGGCCAGCGCGTCACCGTGGCGACCGCAATCGTCAAAGTCGAGGTCGCCGGCGAGACGCTGATCTCGGCGGCCGAAGGCAACGGCCCGGTCAACGCGCTCGACGTCGCGCTGCGCAAGGACCTCGGCAAGTATCAGAAGTACATCGAAGGCCTGAAGCTGGTCGATTACCGCGTCCGTATCCTCAATGGCGGCACCGAGGCGGTGACGCGGGTGCTGATCGAGAGCGAAGACGAGAACGGCCAGCGCTGGACCACGATCGGCGTGTCGCCGAACATCATCGACGCCTCGTTCCAGGCGCTGATGGATTCGGTCGTCTACAAGCTGATCCAGTCCGGCGCGACGGTTTGACCGGCTGATCTCGCCTTTTTCGTCATGGCCGGGCTTGTCCCGGCCATCCACGCCTTTGGCGTTGCCTCCGCTGCAATTCGTGGATGCCCGGGACGAGCCCGGGCATGACGACGTTGAGGCCTGCGCAATCTTCTCCGACTGCAGCCGCGTACCGTTTCCAAGGCTCGGTTGTCATCGCCGTGCCGTGCTGACAACATATCCCCCAAACAGGTCACAGCCGGCGAACCCGCGCCGGCCGCAGGGGGAATGCTCGTGGACGGAATCAATGGCGCGCAGTCGGTCATCAAGACGCTGGTGAATTGCGGCGTCGAGGTGTGTTTCGGCAATCCCGGCACCTCGGAGATGCACTTCGTCGCGGCGCTGGATTCGGTGCCGGAGATGCGTTCGGTGCTCGGTCTGTTCGAGGGCGTGGTTACCGGCGCAGCGGACGGCTACGGCCGCATCGCCGGCAAGCCGGCGGCTACTCTGCTGCATCTCGGCCCCGGCCTCGCCAATGGTCTCGCCAATCTGCACAACGCGCGCCGCGCATCGACGCCGATCGTCAACATCGTCGGCGATCACGCCATCAGCCATCTGCAATACGACGCGCCTCTCACCTCCGATATCGTCGGCTTCGCCCGCCCGGTGTCGCATTGGGTATATGAGTCGAAGAGCCCCGGCGAAGTGGCCAGCGACACCGCGCGCGCCGTGCAGGCGGCACGTGCCGCGCCCGGCCAGATCGCGACGCTGATCATGCCGGCGGACGTCGCCTGGAATCCGGCCGTGCGGCCGGCGCAAAGGCTGCCGGATATCGCCGCGGCACGCGTACCGGCTGATACTGTCGAGGCCATCGCCAAGCTGCTGTCGAACGGCAAGAAGTCCGCGCTGCTGATGCGCGGCGGAGCGTTGCTCGGCGACGCGCTGGAGGCGGCCGGCCGCGTCGCCGCCAAGACCGGCGCGCGGCTGATGTGCGATACCTTCGCGCCGCAGACCGAACTCGGCGGCGGCCGTGTGGCGCTCGAGCGCGTGCCGTATTTCTCGGAGCAGATCACGGCGTTCCTGAAGGATGTCGAGCAGTTGATCCTGGTCGGCGCCAAGCCGCCGGTGTCGTTTTTCGCCTATCCGGGCAAGCCGAGCTGGGGCGCGCCGGACGGTTGTTATTTCGACTATCTGGCGCAGCCGCACGAAGACGGCGCCCAGGCGATGATCGATCTGGCGGCTGCGCTCGGCACACCGAGCCAGCCGGTCGCGCGCGTTCCGCTGGCGCTGCCCGATCTGCCCAAGGGCAAGCTCAATTCGCTCGGCGTCGCCCAGGCGATCGCACATCTGACGCCCGACCACGCGGTCTATTCCGACGACGCGGTCTCCTCCGGCCTGGCGCTGCAACTGATCCTGCCCAAGGCACGTCCGCATACGCATCTGCCGCTGACCGGCGGCGCGATCGGGCAGGGGCTGCCGCTGGCGATCGGCGCTGCCATCGCTGCGCCGGATCGCAAGGTGGTGTGCCTGCACGGCGACGGCGCCGCCGCCTACACCATGCAGGCGCTGTGGACGATGGCGCGTGAAAATCTCGACGTCACCACGGTAATCTTTGCCAACCGCTCCTACGCGATCCTTAACATCGAGCTGCAGCGCGTCGGCGCGTCGGGTGCGGGCCGCAACGCTGCTTCGATGTTGGACCTGCACAGCCCCGAGATGAACTGGACCAAGATCGCCGAGGGCCTCGGCGTCGAAGCCAGCCGCGCCACCACCGCCGAGGAGTTCTCGGCGCAATACGCCGCAGCGATGAACCAGCGTGGTCCGCGGCTGATCGAAGCCATGATCTGATGGACTGATAACATGAGCGCGGAGATCGTCAGCGCACTACGTGAGATGGTCGGCGAGGGCGGCGTGCTCGATGCCGACGAGCTGCGCAAACGCTCGGCCGGCGCCTACCGGTTCGATACGCTGAAGGCCGCCGCGCTGGTGCGGCCGACGACGACGCAGCAGGTCTCCGAGATCCTGCGCTGGTGCCACGCCCGCGGCATCAGCGTTGTCACCCAGGGGGGCCTCACCGGGCTCGTCCACGGCGCCGACGCCGAGCCGAGCGAAGTGATCCTGTCGCTGGAGCGGATGCGGGTCATCGAAGAGATCGATACCAAGCAGCGCGTCGCATTGGTGCAGGCCGGCGTGCCGCTGCAGGCGCTCCAGGAAGAGGTCGACAAGCACGATCTGGCGTTCCCGCTCGATCTCGGCTCGCGCGGCAGCGCGACGCTCGGCGGCAATGCCGCTACCAATGCGGGCGGCAACCGCGTCATCCGCTACGGCATGACGCGCGACATGATCCTCGGCCTCGAAGTCGTGCTGGCTGACGGCACCGTGTTGTCGTCGCTGAACCGGCTGATCAAGAACAATTCGGGCTACGACCTCAAGCAACTGTTCGTCGGCTCCGAGGGCACGCTCGGAATCATCACGCGCCTGGTGCTGCGGCTGCGCGAGAAGCCGCTCGCCACCAACATGGCATTCGTGGCGCTGGATAGTTTCGACGCGGTGGCAAACTTCCTCAAGCATATCGACCGCTCGCTCGGCGGCACGCTGTCGGCGTTCGAGGTGATGTGGCAGTCCTACTACAAGCTGGTGACGTCGCCGCCCGCCAAGGGGCGTCCGCCGGTGCCGCAGACCTATCCGTACTACGTGCTGATCGAAAGCCAGGGCGGCGACGAGGCGCTCGACAGTCAACGCTTTAATGTCGCCATGGAAACAGCGCTCGACTCCGGCCTGATTGCCGACGCGGCGATCGCGCAGTCCGAGCAGGACTGCCGTGACTTCTGGGCGCTGCGCGACGACGTCGGCCAGGTAATGCAGGGCGGGTTGCCGATCGTATTCGACGTGTCGCTGCCGATCGCCGCGATGGAGGGCTATGCGGCCACGCTGGCCGGGACGCTCGACAGTGAGATCGGCGAGCATCGGCTTTGGATATTCGGCCATTTGGGCGACGGCAATCTCCACGTCATCGTCCAGGTCAAACCGATGGATTATCTGAAAGTCCGGCCGAAGGTCGAGGCGCTGGTGTATCGCCCGCTCGCCGCCTGCCACGGCTCGATTTCGGCCGAGCACGGCGTCGGCCTCGAGAAGAAGCCGTATCTCTACGTCAGCCGCAGCGCCGCCGAGGTCGCGGTGATGCGCACGCTGAAAGCCGCGCTCGATCCCAAGGGCATCCTCAACCCGGGCAAGATCTTCGATCCTGCACCGGGCTGCGGCCGCGATCAGTAGCGCGCGTCCTTCGGCTTAGGGTCCTTCGGCCAGTCTTTGACCTTGGCGGCGAAGTCGGGCCGCTCCATGTGCGAGAAATAGTCGGCGACATCGAGCGCGTCCTGATCGGACAGGCCGCCCTGGCCGATCGGGAATTTGTCGTGAGAGCCGATCGGCATGTTGCGCTTGACGAAAGCCGCGGCCGTGTAGGTCCGCGCCATGCCGGCGCCGATGTTGAAGGAGCGGCTGCCCCACAGCGGCGGATAGACGATGCGGCCGGCGGCGTTCTTCAGGCCCTCGCCGTCGCTGCCGTGGCAGACGCTGCATTGCGCCGCGTAGATTTCCTTGCCGTGGACGGGATCGGGCACGAGCTTGGGATCGATCTTGCCGACGCCGCGGCCGGCGACCTTGTCCTCCGGTTTGGTGGCGCCTTTCATCCAGTCGAAATACGCCACCATGGCCTTCATGTCGGCGCCGTCGACCGGCAACGGCTTGCCGTTCATCGAGCGCAGGAAGCAGCCGTTGATGCGGTCTTCGAGCGTGATCACCCGGCCGGAGCGGGGCGCGTAGCTCGGGAAGAAGGCCGAGACACCCACATAGGGACTGCCGTCGGCGACGGTGCCGGCGTTGAGATGGCACGACGAGCAGTTGAGGTCGTCGCCGACGTGATCGGGCAGCAGCGTCCGGGTCTCGTAGTTCAGCCGCATGCCGCGTACGAGCTGCTCAGAATTGGATTGAGACAGCAGATCGGCCAGCCGCGGCGTCTCGAATTTCGACGCATCGATCTTGGGATCGAGTTCGCGTCGCGCAACCGCGACGTCGGCCGCGGTGACGGCGGCAGCGCCGTGGCCCCAACTCTTGCGCATGAAGTTGACGATCTCGGCGACTTCGCTGTCGCCGAGCCGCGCAAAGCTCGGCATCGACCACACCCGCGGCTGTGCGGCGGTGGGGGCGGTCTTCCATCCCGTCAGGACGATATGCAGCAGCGTCGCCGCGTCCTTGGCGGCGACCGTCGGATTGCCGGCGAGCGGCGGAAACACGCCTTTCACGCCGTGCCCATCGGGGCGATGACAGTCGGCGCAGAACTGTGCATAGCCGAGTCCGCCCCGCGTCGAGAATGTATCAGCGGGGACGTCGTCGGCGACGACCGGCGCCTCCGGCTGCCGATCCGACGGAAGTGATTTCAGATAGGTGGCGATCGCCACGAGATCCTGATCGGTGAAGCCTTGCGTCGAATGCAGGATCACGTCGGTCATGCTGCCCGACGCTGTGGCGAAGCGATTGCGGCCGGTCCTCAGCATCTCGACCGTATCGTCGACCGTCCATAGCCCGCGCAGATCGAGCGCATTCCAGTTCTCGACCTTGGCGCCGGCGAGAAAATCCTGCCCGCTCGGGCCGGCCTCGCTCATCGCTTTCTCCTGGAAGGCGAGGCCGCGCGGCGTGTGGCAGGCGCCGCAATGGCCGAGTCCCTGCACCAAGTAAGCGCCGCGATTCCACACTGCGTCTTTCGCCGGATCGGGCTTGAACGACGCTGTGTCGAGGAACAGCATATTCCACAGCGCGATGCCGAAGCGCATGTTGAACGGGAAGTGCATCTGCGCCGGCGTATTCGCGTGTTCGGTCGGCGCCAGTCCCTTGGTCAGATAGGCCCACAGCGCCCGCATGTCGTCGCCCGAGATCTTGGCATAGGACGGATACGGCATCGCCGGATAGAGATTGCGGCCGTCGGCCGCGACGCCCTTACGCATCGCGCGATCGAACTCATCGAACGACCAAGCGCCGATGCCAGTCTTGCGGTCCGGTGTGATGTTGGTCGACCACACCGTGCCGAACGGGGTTTCCAGCTTGCGTCCGCCAGCCATCGCGGCGCCGCCTTCTGAGGTGTGACAGGCCACGCAGTCACCGAGTCGCGCGATGTACTCGCCGCGGCTGACCAGCGCCGGATCGCTCGCGATCGGGTCAGGCTGCTTGGCGCGCAGTGGCGTTGAATACAGCGAGGCGGTCACGGCGATCACCGCGGCCGCGACCGCCGTCATGGTGAAAGGGTGAGGCCGTCGTGTTGGGCGATCGAGCATGGTGCGCTTCCGAATAGATTTGCGGCGACGCTAGGCCTCGTCCTGCACCGCAACAATTCGGATGTTTCCGTAGGCTTGTGAATGCGAACGCACGCGTGCGTACAATCGTGCGGCTGCACGGTGCGCTCATCTCGTAATCTATCGAGTCGGGTAGCCGGTCTGCGCTGCGACTACAGCCGCGCGGCGATCTCCGGCGGCATCTGCTTGGCCGGCTCCGGCTGCGGAGCCGCGGCTTCCCGCAGTTTCGGCAGGATGTCGCCGACATTGTCGGCCTGCAAAATGTCCACCGCCAGCTTGGGCCGGATGAACGCTGTGTCGCGCATGTGCGCGAACAGCGCCATCAACGGTTCCCAGAAATTGGCAATGTTGGCGATCAGGATCGGCTTCTTGTGGCGGCCGAGCTGCTGCCAGGTGAGCTGCTCGACCAGCTCTTCCAGCGTGCCGATGCCGCCGGGCAGCGCCACGAAGGCGTCGGAGCGCTCGAACATCAGCCGCTTGCGCTCGTGCATGTCGTCGGTGACGATCAGCTCCTGCACGCGCTTCAGCGCCAGCTCCTTGTCGCGCAGAAAACCCGGGATAATGCCGGTGACCTGGCCGCCATTGTCGAGCACCGAAGTCGCCACCGCGCCCATCAGGCCGACCGAGCCGCCGCCATAGACCAGCGCCACGCCGTTGTCGGCGAGTTCCTTGCCGAACGCCGTGGCGGCTTCCATGAAACGGGGATCGGTGCCGGGGCCGGAACCGCAATAAACGCAGACGGTCTTGATATCGCTCATGGCCTGCGATGTGGCACCGGGTGATGACAGCGTCAAGACGCCGAACCGCCGACGCCGGTGCAACTGCCTGAGCGGATGCAATAATTTGCTTCGGCGGGTGCACCTCGGCGGCAAAACACTATATGACGGTCCGACATCATTCGCTGCGGCCGTTCCGGCTCGCAGATTCGGTCCAGGCATCATCCATGGCTCATCCGCATTCGCATCACGGCGGCGGCCCTGCAGTCGCGACCCCCGAGGACGCGGCGGCGCAGAAGGCCACCCTGATCGGCACACTGGTTCATCTGTGGCCCTTCATCTGGCCCGGTGACCGTGACGATCTGAAGATGCGGGTCATGTGGTCGGTGGTGCTGCTGATCCTCGCCAAGGCGGCGACGCTGGTGGTGCCGTTCACCTTCAAATGGGCGACCGATGCGCTGACCGGGCAGGGCAGTGCGCCGCTCGAGGCGTCGAACTGGGAGCTTTGGTTGCTGGCGTCGCCGCTGGCGCTGACGCTGAGCTACGGCCTCGTCCGCATCCTGATGGCGGTGCTGACGCAATGGCGCGACGGCATCTTCGCCAAGGTGGCGATGCACGCGGTGCGCAAGCTCGCCTACCAGACCTTCGTGCACATGCACGAATTGTCGCTGCGCTTCCATCTCGAGCGCAAGACCGGCGGGCTGACACGGGTGCTGGAGCGCGGCCGCACCGGAATCGAGACCATCGTCCGCATGGTGATCCTGCAACTGGCGCCGACCGTGATCGAGGTCGTGCTGGTCGCCGGCGTGCTGCTGTGGCAGTTCGACTGGCGCTACGTCGCGGTGGTGATGGTCACCGTCGTGATCTACATGTACTACACCTACAAGGCGACCGAGTGGCGCATCGGCATCCGCCGCCGGATGAACGAGTCCGACAGCGACGCCAACACCAAGGCGATCGACTCGCTGCTCAATTACGAGACGGTGAAGTATTTCAGCGCCGAGGAGCGCGAGGCGCAGCGCTACGACAAGTCGATGAAGCGCTACGAGGAGGCCAGCGTCCTCACCTACACCTCGCTCGCGGTGCTCAACACCGGGCAGGCGGTGATCTTCACCTTCGGCCTCACCGCCACGATGGTGATGTGCGCGGTCGGCATCAAAAACGGCACCAACACGGTCGGCGATTTCGTGCTGGTCAATTCAATGATGATCCAGCTCTACCAGCCGCTCAATTTGATCGGCATGGTATATCGCGAGATCAAGCAGGCGATCATCGACATCGAGAAAATGTTCGCCGTGCTGGCGCGCCAGCCCGAGGTCGAAGACCGCGCCAACGCGAAGCCGCTGATCGTCAGCAGCGGCACCGTGACTTTCGACGATGTTCGTTTCGCCTATGATCCGGCGCGGCCGATCCTCAAGGGGCTCAGCTTCGAAGTGCCGGCCGGCAAGACGGTTGCGATCGTCGGGCCGTCGGGTGCCGGCAAGTCGACGATCTCGCGGCTGCTGTTCCGGCTCTACGATATCTCGGGCGGTGCCATCCGCATCGACGGCCAGGACATCCGCGACGTCACGCAGGGCTCGCTACGCGCGGCGATCGGCATGGTGCCGCAGGACACGGTGCTGTTCAACGACACCATCCGCTACAACATCCGCTATGGCCGCTGGGACGCGTCCGATGCCGAGGTCGAGGAAGCGGCGCGGACCGCGCAGATCGACAGCTTCATCAAGGCGTCGCCGAAAGGCTACGAGACCGAGGTCGGCGAGCGCGGCCTCAAGCTCTCCGGCGGCGAGAAGCAGCGCGTGGCAATTGCGCGAACCATTCTCAAGGCACCGCCGATTCTGGTGCTCGACGAGGCGACCTCGGCGCTGGACAGCCACACCGAACACGAAATCCAGGGCGCGCTCGACAAAGTCTCGCGCAACCGCACCTCGCTGGTCATCGCGCATCGGCTTTCGACTATCGTCGGGGCTGACGAGATCATCGTGCTCGATCAGGGCCGTATCGCCGAACGCGGCACGCATGCGCAGCTTCTGGCCGCGGGTGGCCTGTATGCGAGTATGTGGAACAGGCAGCGCGAGGCCGAAGAGGCGCGCGAGCGGCTGGCGCAGATCGCAGACCCTGCGTCGCCGTTACCGAGGCCCGACCTCGACGACGATCTGGCAACTTCGGCCGCGGCGGAGTAAGCGTGTCGCGGCGCTGATCGTCGCGCCGCAAACTTTTGAGGGGGATGGTCCGATGTCCATCGTCAATTCGGTTCGCGCGCAGATTCCGCCGATCCATCGCGAAGGCTATCCGTTCATCGGCATCTTCGCGCTGGTCACGCTGATCCTGTTCTGGATCTGGGCGCCGCTCGGCTGGATCGGCACGGTGCTGACGATCTGGTGCATCCTGTTCTTCCGCGATCCGGTGCGGGTGACGCCGGTGCGCGACGGCCTCGTGGTGTCGCCGGCCGACGGCCGCGTTTCGATGGTGGTGGATGTGATTCCGCCGCCGGCGCTGGGGCTCGGCGATCAGCCGCTGCCGCGTGTCTCGATCTTCATGAGCGTGTTCAACGTCCACGTGAACCGCAGCCCGGTGCCGGGCCGGGTCGAGCGCATCATCTATTCGCCGGGCAAGTTCATCAATGCCGAGCTCGACAAGGCCAGTGAAGACAACGAGCGCAACTCTCTGGTGATCTCGACCACGCATGGCAACATCGGCGTAGTGCAGATCGCCGGGCTGATCGCGCGGCGCATCGTCTCCTTCGTGCGCGAAGGTCAGCCACTGGTCGCCGGCGAGCGATTCGGCCTGATCCGGTTCGGTTCGCGGCTCGACGTCTATCTGCCGGCGGGCACCAAGCCGCTGGTGTCCGAGGGCCAGACCTCACTGGCCGGCGAAACCATCCTGGCCGATCTGACCCAGCCGGACCTCGGACGGACCTACAGAGCCGATTAACCATTGGTCGGTGGAGCGACCTCGGACAGAACCTCGCCATGATGGCGGGGCAGGGTGCGCGCTGCTATATCAAGGCGATATCCAGCTAGGCGGT
>NZ_BADD01000437.1 GCF_000333455.1 Rhodopseudomonas sp. B29 | reverse complement strand
TAGCATTCCCTTTCAAAATAGCCTTTTCTGTCGGAACTCGGTTTTGCACTGGGACGTGATCCGTACGCGATCCGGCTAAACCTTCAGTAAACAGAGCGAAGCGGGTGCTCCAACGCCATTTTGTTCTTGCGAATCCCGTCAACCACCTTTAGCTACGGCAGACAACCCCCCTCATTCGGTTCCTCGAACGGAGCGACAGGCATGGCGCGCGTCACCGTTGAAGATTGCATTGATAAGGTCGACAACCGCTTCGATCTGGTCCTTCTCGCTGCCCATCGGGCGCGCATGATCTCGTCCGGCTCCCAGCTCACGATCGACCGCGACAACGACAAGAATCCGACGTGCTGCTGATGCGCTACCCGCATGTCAAGGTGGTGCCGATCATCACCACCTGCTCTACCGAAGTGATCGGCGACGACGTCGACGGTCTGATCACCAAGTTGGAAGAAGGTCTGCTCGCCGAAAAATACGCCGACCGCGAAGTCCACCTGCTGGCCATCCACTCGCCGAGCTTCGTCGGCTCGATGGTCTCGGGCTATGACATCGCGGTGCGCGACTTCGTCAAGAAGTTCGCCAAGAAGGGTGATCCGTCGGGCAAGATCAACCTGCTCACCGGCTGGGTCAACCCGGGCGACGTCAAGGAGCTCAAGCATCTCGTCGCCGAACTCGGCGTCGAGGCCAATGTGTTGTTCGAGATCGAGGCGTTCGACAGCCCGCTGATGCCGAAGGGCGATGCGGTGCCGCATGGCAACACCACGATCGCCGACCTCGAGGCGACCGGCTCGGCGATCCACACCTTCGCGCTCAATCGCTACGAGGGCGGCAAGGCGGCGCAATATCTGGAGAAGAAGTTCAAGATCCCTTTGACCATCGGCCCGACGCCGATCGGTATCCGCAACACCGATGCGTTCCTGAAGAAGCTGTCGCAGGTCACCGGCAAGCCGATCCCGGAAAGCCTCGTCAAGGAGCGCGGCGTGGCGCTCGATGCGATCACCGACGTGGCGCATATGTTCCTCGCCGACAAGAAGGTGGCGATCTACGGCAACGCCGATCTGGTCATCGGCCTCGCCGAATTCTGCCTCGACCTCGAGATGAAGCCGCAGTTGCTGCTGCTCGGCGACGACAACGCCAACTACGCGGACGATCCCCGCATCAAGGCGCTGCAGGACAACATCGACTATCCGATGGAGATCATCACCAATGCGGACTTCTGGGAGCTGGAAGACCGCATCAAGAACAAGGGTCTCGAGCTCGATCTGATCCTCGGCCATTCCAAGGGCCGCTTCATCTCGATCGACTATGACATCCCGATGGTGCGGGTCGGCTTTCCGACCTACGACCGCGCCGGTCTCTATCGCTATCCGGTGGTCGGCTACACCGGCGCCGCCTGGCTCGCCGAGCAGATGGCCAATGCGCTGTTCACCGACATGGAGCACAAGAAGAACAAGGAGTGGCTGCTCAACGTCTGGTGAGTCTCGATACGCAAAGGGGGCGGGCGCCGACTGCGCGCCCGCCCCATCGGTCCGGACAGATAGCGGGAGTTCGTCATGAAGATCGCAGTCTATATCGATGGGCAGGATCGGCTGGTCAGCCTCTACGAGCCCGGGCGCTTCTGCATCTACGAGGGTCGCGGCAACGACTGGACACTGACGCGCGAGATTGCGTTCGCGGTCGGCGACGGATCGCTCGCTGCCATCAAGGCCGCGCTCGCGGCGGCGGCCGCGCAGTTCGGCGATTGCGAAGTGCTGCTGTCCGGCAGCGTCAAAGGCTTCCTGTATTCGCTGCTGCAGGAAGAATTCGGCTTCCGCGTCTGGAAATCCGACGGCTTGGCGTTCGAGCAGCTCGCCGCGGTCGAGCAGCATGAACTCCAGCGCGCGACACAAGCGAGCAAGGCGGCAGCGTCCTGCGCCTCCGCATCCTCGTGCGCATCCGCCGGGTGCGGCGGCAGGAAGGCGCGTCCCGTTTCTTTGCCAGAGAATCCGCGTCAAGTGACTTCGGTGGCTGCCGAAGATCTCGGCGGAGGTACCTTCCGGATTGATCTCGCCGCCGCCCTCGGTCGTGATTCAGGGCTCAATTCGCGGCAGATCCTGCTGCCGATCCTGGAAGGCTCGGCTTTCGACAAGCTCGAAATCCTCTGTGATCACTTGCCGAGATGGTTCGACGCCAAGCTCAGTGACCTGAACCTGAAGGCCGAGTGCACGCCGCGCGAACACGGCCGCGGTGTGAAGGCGGTCGTGTCGCATGTCGGCGGCTGCGGCGGAGGGCGGTGACATGAATCGCCAGGATCGCAAGGCCGTTCTGCATTTCGCTTACGGTGCCGACATGAATCCGGAGCAGATTGCGGAGCGCTGTTCGGGCGCCAAGGTGGTCGCGGTCGCCCGGCTGCCGGACTACGCGTTGTCGTTCCATGGGCAGTCCCAGGTCTGGGACGGCGGCGAGGAGGCGGCGGTGCCGCGGCCGGGGTGCCATCTCTATGGTGTAGTGTATCGGCTGTCGCCGAGCGATGCCGATCGGCTCGACGCCGCCCAGGGCGTGCGTCTCAACGGCACCGGCGGATATTTTCATTATCCCGCCGATGTCATCGGCCTCGACGGCAACCGTTGGAACGTCGTGCTGCACAAGAAGGATGTGCTGCGCGAATTCCGTAGCCCCAGTCGTGAGTATCTCGATTTCATCGTCGCCGGCGCGCAGTTTCATAGGTTGCCGGTCGATTATATCGAAGGCCTGCGCGCGATCGATGCCGCGCCGGCGAGCTATCCGGTGCCTCACCGCGCCGTCGAGCAATTCCGAATCCTGTCGACCTCGTCATGTGCTTGCTGAAGGAGCGCGACCCGGCTGCGGCCGATCGCGATGACCTCGCCGATCTGATCGTCGGCGACAGCCGGGCGATGCGGGTCGCGATGGAAAGACTTCGCCGCGTGGCGCGGACGTCACTGTCGGTTCTGCTGCTCGGCGAAAGCGGCACCGGCAAGGGCGTGTGGGCGCGGGCGATCCATCGTCTGTCGCGACGCCGTGCGGCGCCGTTCGTCCAGGTCAACAGCGCCGCGCTGGCGGAGAGCGTGCTCGAGAGCGAACTGTTCGGACACGAGAAGGGCGCTTTCACCGGCGCGGCGTCGCAGCGTCAGGGGCGCTTCGAACTCGCCGACGGCGGCACGTTGTTTCTCGACGAGATCGGCGAGATTTCACCGTCGTTTCAGGCGAAGCTGCTGCGTGTGCTGCAGGAGCGCGAGTTCGAACGCGTCGGCGGCACCACCACCATCCGGGTCGATGTCCGAATCATTGCCGCCACGAATTGCGATCTGGAAGCCGCGGTGGCGGCCGGTCGGTTTCGCAGCGACTTGTACTTCCGTCTGAATACGGTCCCGATCTCGTTGCCGCCACTGCGCCATCGTCGCGACGACATCCCGGCATTCGCCCTCAGAGCGCTCGACCAGTTCAATCGGGATAACGGGACGCAGTTCGCCTTCTCGCCGAAGGCGATCGCGGTGATGCGCGGCTGCGCGTTCCCCGGCAATATTCGCGAGTTGGAGAATTGCGTTCGGCGGACCGCGATCCTGGCCCACAGCCCCATTATCGAGGCCAGCGACTTCGCCTGTCGCGGCGAGGGGTGCACGACACAACTGATGATTCGCTCCACTGCATTGAACGAACCTGCTCCCTATGGCCGGCGCTCAGCCGGAACGAGTCGTGAGCCGCCACGACTGCCGCTCGCCGATAGCGAAGTGCGCGATCGGCCGGGGCTCGGCCGCAAACCGGGCCGACATCGCGTCGTCGATGCCGACCGGCTGGTCGAGGCGCTACGCAGAGTGGGCTGGTCGCAAGCCAAGGCAGGCCGCCTGCTCGGCGTGACATCGCGCCAGGTGCGCTACGCGCTGAAGCGCCACGGCATCAAGATCCAGAAGATCTGACGCGTCATTTCCGCGCCCGCTGCCCGGCGCTGCGAAACGTCTTGTAGTGCAGCCCGTGCCGCTCCATGCGCACACCCATCATCCGGCGGGTGAGTCCGAGAGCGACCGCGGCCTCACCGATATTGCCCTGCGCGGCCTTCAGCGCTTCGACGATCATCTCCTGCTCAACCGCGGCGATCCGCTCCTCTAGCGACAGGCCGGAGCTGGAGCCGGCTTCGACCGGCAATTGCAGCGAAGGCGGCAGATGATAGCCGTGGATCACGCCTTCCTCGGCCAGGATGACGGAGCGCTCGATCACGTTCTCCAATTCGCGGACATTGCCGGGCCAGTGATAGCTCATCAGCATGTTGATGGCGGGCGTCGAGATGCGCTGGATCGGCTTGCCGGTTTCTGCCGCGAATACACTGACGAAATGGTCCGCGAGGGTGATGACGTCGGAGCCGCGCTCGCGCAGCGGCGGGATGGTGATGGGAAACACGTTGAGGCGATAGAACAGGTCCTCGCGGAACGTTCCGGCGGCCACCATCTCGGCGAGGTCGCGGTTGGTGGCGGCGACGATCCGGACGTCGACCTTCACCGGCTTGCTGCCGCCGACGCGTTCGAAGGTGCGCTCCTGCAGCACGCGCAGCAGCTTGGCCTGGTTGGCGAGGCTCAGTTCGCCGACTTCGTCGAGGAAGATGGTGCCGCCCGAGGCCTGTTCGAAATAGCCCTTGTGGGTGGCGATGGCGCTGGTGAAGGCGCCCTTCTCGTGGCCGAACAATTCGCTTTCCGCCAGCGCTTCCGGTAACGCCGCACAATTCGCCTTGATGAACGGGCCGTCCGCGGCCGGGCTGTTGTAGTGCAGCGCGCTGGCAACGAGCTCCTTGCCGACGCCGCTTTCGCCGAGCAGCAGAACCGTCGCCTTGGTGGCCGCCACCTTGTGGATCAGCGAATAGACTTCCTGCATCGGCTTGGAGTTGCCGATGATGTTGGAGGGGCGAAAACGCTGCTTGAGCTCGTTCTTGAGGCGGCGGTTCTCGGCCTCGAGCCGGACCTTGTCGACGCTCTCGATCAGATACAGTTCGACTGCCGGCGCGATCAGCGAGGCAACCATCGACAGCAGTTCGGCATCCTGCTTCAGCAGCTTCTGATTCACATAGACGCGTTCGGCGCAGATGGTGCCGAGCACCTTCTGCGCCATCACGATCGGCATGCAGAAGAATGCGAGTTTGTCCTGCTTGCGGCCCCTGTGGGCGCGGGTGCGGTCGAGAAAGTCCGGATGCTCCAGCAGGCGGGGGATGATGATGGGCTTGCCGCTCTGCACCACCTTGCCGGTGATGCCTTCGCCCGGCGCGTAGATACCACGATCGCGTTCCTGCTCGGTCAGGCCGAAGCTGTCGTGGATGAAGATCGCGTCGGAGTGCCGGTCGTACAGCATCATCGCGCCGCGCTGCATCCGCATCTGCCGGCGCATGCCGTCGAGCGTGATTGCCACCAGCGTCGTCAGATCGGCATTGTCGGCGATCACCTTGTTGATCTTGAAAAGGATCTGCAACACGTTGACGCGGCATTCGCCGGTGAAGCAGTGGGTGAACTCGTCGACGAAGACGCCGGGTTCGTGGATGTGATGGTTCATTTCGTCGTTCGTCATGACCGGGCGCATTTTCAATGCTCCGGCGGATTGCCGGGCGCGGATCTGCGGTGGCACGACTGAAGACACAATCTTGCAGGCGTTGGGCGTAGGAGACCGGCACAGCGTGCTTCGGTCCGATCGTCGCGGCTTCCTGGTAATAGATAACCGACCCGCGGGCTGACATATTCGAGCGACGCAGTGTCTGTATTTGAGCAGGTAAATTTCTGCAGCGCAAGAATGGGCGTCGATGAGATGGCGGATCTTTGCGCGCCCTCGTCTACGACAATCGAATTGGTCCCTCGATCTTTCACAGAATGGCTCCGAGCCGATGGCGGGCGACTCGATAGAAAGAGGGATGCTTCGCTTGATGGAATTGGAGTTCGGCCGAGATGACCACCGTTGACGCACCGACGATCGCAGAACCGGCGACCGAGCGCACGCGGCTGAAGCG
>NZ_BADD01000438.1 GCF_000333455.1 Rhodopseudomonas sp. B29 | reverse complement strand
GGCCACAAGGCGCTCGGTGACTCATTGCGCAAGATCGCCTGTTCTTCGGCATCGAGGATCGCGCCGAGGCGATCATCGCCGAAGAGACCGCCAAGTGGGGCCCGGAGCTGGCCTGGTACAAGGAACGCCTGCAGGGCAAGAAGGTCTGCCTGTGGCCCGGCGGCTCCAAGCTTTGGCACTGGGCGCACGCTATCCAGGAGGAAATGGGCGTCAAGGTCGTCTCGGTCTACACCAAGTTCGGCCATCAGGGCGACATGGAGAAGGGCGTGTCGCGTTGCGGCGAAGGTGCGCTGGCGATCGACGATCCCAACGAACTCGAAGGCCAGGAAGCGCTGCGCAATCTCAAGCCCGATGTGATCTTCACCGGCAAGCGGCCCGGCGAAGTCGCCAAGAAGATGCGCGTGCCGTATCTCAACGCTCACGCTTATCACAACGGCCCCTACAAGGGCTTCGAAGGCTGGGTCCGCTTCGCCCGCGACATCTACAACGCGATCTATTCGCCGATCCACCAATTGTCGGCGATCGACATCTCCAAGGACGACTACGCGACCGACAAGGGCTTCGTCACCCGGCGCATGCTGTCCGATGCGGGTCTGTCCGATGCCGCCAAGGCCTCGCCGATGACCGGCTACAGCGGCAAGTTCGACCCGATCGCTGCGATCCGCGCCAAGACGGATGCCGACTATCCGGTGTTTCCGCGCCGCGCCGCCACCCAGGCCGCCGAGTAGGAGAGCTTTTATGGCCAAGAACAGCAAGAAAGACGTGGCGCGCGCCAACTACCCGAAGCGCTTCACCCACGATCCGCTCGCCGATGTCGATCCGCAGACCCGCGCCAAGGTCTCCGAGCTCGAGGACTACATCATGAAGAACTGCCTGTGGCAGTTCAATTCGCGCGGCTGGGACCGGCGCAAGCAGAACGAGGGCATCCTCGGCAAGACCGCACAGATCCTGACCGGCGAGGAGGTCGAGAATCCGACGCCGCTGGAGAAGTGTTACTGGGTCGACGCGGTGCTGCTGGCGCGCAACTTCAAGGAGCGCTGCGCCTGGCTCGCCGGCATGGGCAAGGAGGACATCCAGGCCCTGATCGACAAGCTGCACGCCCGCATCGACTGGCTCACCATCGACGGCTCGCTCAACGAAGAGCTGACGGTCCAGAACTACTGAGGATTTCCCCATGAACTGCGAAGTCAAAGTCAAGGACCGCATCGGCACCATCAATCCGATCTTCACCTGCCAGCCAGCCGGCGCCCAGTTCGCGTCGATCGGCATCAAGGATTGCATCGGCATCGTTCACGGCGGCCAAGGCTGCGTGATGTTCGTGCGCCTCCTGATCTCCCAGCATCTCAAGGAGAGCTTCGAGATCGCCTCGTCCTCGGTGCACGAAGACGGCGCGGTGTTCGGCGCGCTCGACCGGGTCGAGACCGCGGTCGACGTGCTGCTGATGCGCTACCCGCATGTCAAGGTGGTGCCGATCATCACCACCTGCTCTACCGAAGTGATCGGCGACGACGTCGACGGTCTGATCACCAAGTTGGAAGAAGGTCTGCTCGCCGAAAAATACGCCGACCGCGAAGTCCACCTGCTGGCCATCCACTCGCCGAGCTTCGTCGGCTCGATGGTCTCGGGCTATGACATCGCGGTGCGCGACTTCGTCAAGAAGTTCGCCAAGAAGGGTGATCCCGTCGGCAAGATCAACCTGCTCACCGGCTGGGGTCACCCGGGCGACGTCCAGGAGCTCAAGCATCTCGTCGCCGAACTCGGCGTCAAGGC
>NZ_BADD01000439.1 GCF_000333455.1 Rhodopseudomonas sp. B29 | reverse complement strand
CAAGCCGCTGCGCAAGGACGGCGAGGACCCGTTCGGCAAGAAATCGACCGACGACATCTCCAAGAGCACGCTGGATGCGGTGCTGACCGGGGACGATGTCGAGGCGGCCGCGGTGGTGCACAGCGCCATCGAGGATTTCGCCCAGGAGCTGGCTTACGTCACGCGGCGCTTTCTCAAGACCAAGGCCTGGGCCGGGACAGAATGCATCGTGGTCGGCGGCGGCTTCCGCCAGAGCCGGATCGGCGAATTGTCGATCGCCCGCGCCGAGATCATCCTCAAGGCCGAGGGCCTCGACGTCGACATGGTGCCGATCCGCCATCACCCCGATGAAGCCGGGCTGATCGGCTGCCTGCATCTGGCGCCGTCCTGGATCTTCGAGGGCCACGACAGCATCGTGGCGGTCGACATCGGCGGCTCCAACATCCGCTGCGGCGTGGTCGAGACCGCCTGGAAGAAGTCGCCGGACCTGTCCAAGGCCTCGGTGCGGAAGTCCGATCTGTGGCGCCACGCCGACGACGAGCCGACCCGCGAGGGCGCGGTCAAGCGGCTGATCAAGATGCTGAAGGAGCTGATCGCCGACGCCGAGGAGAAGGGCTTCAAGCTCGCCCCGTTCATCGGGATCTCCTGTCCGGGCGTGATCAATGCCGATGGCACCATCGAAAAGGGCGCGCAGAACCTGCCGGGCAATTGGGAGAGCAGTAAATTCCACCTTCCGCGCAGCCTGGTCGAAGGCATCCCGACCATCGGCGCCCACGACACCGCGATCCTGATGCACAATGACGGCGTCACCCAGGGCCTCAGCGAAGTGCCGTTCATGCAGGAATTCGAGCGCTGGGGCGTCCTGACCATCGGCACCGGCCTCGGCAACGCCTCCTTCACCAACCGCAAGCCGGCGGGGAAGAAGGACAAGAAGGACAAGGAAAGAGACAAGGACAAGGGCAAGAAGGACAAGGACGCCAAGGAAAAAGCCAAGGCCTGAGGCGGATCACCCGCCGGCGGCGTCCTGCAGCGGGCGCCGACTGGTCCCCGCCGACAGGCAGCGATGGACGACTGCGCTTACCCGGGCTGCAAAACCCCCGAAGGGCACCTTGTGTCTGCGCCGCTCCTCGCTTAGAACACCGGCCGACCACAGGGCGCAAATCGCCCGCTTGGCGCCGCGGAGAGGTGGCAGAGTGGTTGATTGTACCGCACTCGAAATGCGGCATAGGTGCAAGCCTATCGGGGGTTCGAATCCCCCCCTCTCCGCCAGTTCCGCTTCTCACCAGCCAGTCCGGTCATGACATTCGAGATCGGTGCATCTCTTTAGCCGATTGGATCGTCTCCGGCCCGGCTGCGCAATCACGTTCGCGGGCATCTTTTGATGCCGCTCCTCAGTGGCGATGCAAGCGTCGATATCTGGCAGGTACTTCTCGGTCGCTTTGCTGAGCCATCGCGAATTTACATTTCGCGCAAAGACCTCCGCCGAAATTTACATTCTTCGCCAGATCGCGAAGCATTCGTACAGCGAGTAGTTCGCATCATCATTGCCACAACTGCGCGCTGACCGCGGCGATTTTCGCGGACGTTCGAAATAATCGCCTCGATTCAACGGCGTCTTGTTCGGCGCGCTACTTATCGAAGCGTGTTAGCGCGCTTCACCGCGCTGTTGGCACATCGGTTGCTCTTACTGAATGCGAAGGCGGTGGCAGGTGGCCGTCGCGTAGCAAACACAGGAGCAACTAACATGACGCGAAAGATTGCGATTTACGGCAAGGGCGGAATTGGAAAATCGACGACGACGCAGAACACCGCGGCGGCGCTGGCGCACTTCCACGACAAGAACGTCTTCATCCATGGCTGCGACCCCAAGGCGGACTCGACGCGTCTGATCCTCGGCGGTCTGCCGCAGGCGACGGTGATGGATACGCTGCGGATCGAGGGCGCGGAGAAAGTCACGCTCGATAAGGTCGTCAAATCTGGTTTCAAGGACATCCGCTGCGTCGAATCCGGCGGTCCGGAGCCTGGTGTCGGCTGCGCCGGCCGCGGCGTTATCACTGCCATCGACCTGATGGAAGAGAACGAGGCCTACACCGAAGACCTCGACTTCGTGTTCTTCGACGTGCTCGGCGACGTTGTCTGCGGCGGCTTCGCGATGCCGATCCGCGACGGCAAGGCCGAGGAGGTCTACATCGTCGCCTCCGGCGAGATGATGGCGATCTATGCCGCCAACAACATTTGCAAGGGCCTGACGAAGTACGCCAAGCAGAGCGGCGTGCGCCTCGGCGGCATCATCTGCAACAGCCGCAATGTCGACGGCGAGAAAGAGTTCTTGGCCGAATTCACCGCCGCCATCGGCACCAAGATGATTCACTTCGTGCCGCGCGACAACATCGTGCAGAAGGCCGAGTTCAACAAGAAGACGGTGACCGAATTCCAGCCCGATGCCAACCAGGCGCTCGAATATTGCGAGCTCGGCCGCAAGATCATCGAGAACGAGGACTTCGTGATCCCGAAGCCGCTGGCGATGGACGAGCTCGAAGCCATGGTCGTCAAATACGGCCTGATGGACTGAGCCGGACCGGCGCGCCGGCTGCCGGCGCGCCTCCCCCCAACTGTTTCCGTGGAGCGAGGCCCATGCCCTATCACGAGTTTGAAGTCAGTAAATGCATTCCCGAGCGCAAGATGCACGCGGTGGTGAAGGGGGCCGGTGAGGACCTCACCTCCTGCCTGCCCAAGGGATATCTCAACACCATCCCCGGGACGATTTCCGAGCGCGGCTGTGCCTATTGCGGCGCCAAGCACGTCATCGGCACGCCGATGAAGGACGTCATCCATCTCAGCCACGGCCCGGTCGGCTGCACCTACGACACCTGGCAGACCAAGCGCTACATCAGCGACAACAACAACTTTCAGCTGAAATACACCTTCGCGTCTGACGTGAAGGAGAAGCACATCGTGTTCGGCGCCGAGAAGCTCCTCAAGCAGAACATCATCGAGGCGTTCAAGGCGTTTCCCGACATCAAGCGGATGACGATCTACCAGACCTGCGCCACCGCCCTGATCGGCGACGACGTCGACGCCTTCGCGGCCGAAGTGAAGGAAGAGATGCCCGATGTCGACATCTTCGTCT
>NZ_BADD01000440.1 GCF_000333455.1 Rhodopseudomonas sp. B29 | reverse complement strand
CGGTCTTCTCGCGCTGCGCTTCCGCGCGGAGCGCACGCTCGCATGNCTCCAGCGACCCCGGGCTGTGCTTGATCTCTTCGGCGATATCGCGGGCTGCAACGGCCTGGATGTAACGGTGCGGATTCATCGGACGCTCCTCGTCTCTGATTGAGTGGACGGCCGTCCTACGAAGTCACGGCGAGGCTGCGTACTCGGTGCCGACCGAGGCAGACGGGCTGCAGCGCGCAGGTGGTTAAGTGAGCGCTACCGGGCTCGTTCGGCTTGAAATGATCTGCGGCCAAACAGCGCTGAAAATGACAAAGGGCCGGGTGTGGCCCCGGCCCTTTCAACTTGTGACATCCATGTGTTGTTACCAGTGCGGCGGCTCAGCGTCCGCGCCGCGTCGCGCTCCAGCTCTTCAGCGACGACCACACGCCGCGCGTCAGCCGGAAGCAATCCACCGGCGTCGACGACGCGATGGCTTCGACGCGGTGCAGTTCGACGCCGGTCCACTGGAAGCCGCACTTCTCCAGCACGTTGCGTGACGCCGGGTTGATCACCCGGGCGCTGGCGACGATCTGCTTGGCGCCGCGGTCCTCGAAGGCGAGGTCGATCACCGCGCGCGCCGCCTCGGTGGCGTAGCCGTTGCCCCAATGCTGGACGCCCAGCCAATAACCGAGCGCCGGCGCGTCGCGATCACTCCAGTCGAGGCCGACGATGCCGACCGGCTCGTCGTCGGCTTCGATCAGGAACACCGTCTCATCGCTCTGCCCGAGCGTGGTGACGAAGCGCGCGGCGTCGTCGCGCGTGTAGGGAAACGGCAGCCGCCGGGTCATCTCGGCGACGCGGCGATCGTTGGCCAGGCACGCGATGGCTTTTACGTCCGCGAGACCCGGCTTGCGCAGCGTCAGCCGCTCGGTCTCGAGGACGCAAGGTCTCGCCTCGCGCAGCGCCTGCGTGGATGTCGGGATTTCCTGCAACATGGCGGGCTCCTGGTTGCGTCTCAATCAAGTACGCGACAACGAAAAGGGGAGGCCGGTTTCCCGCCTCCCCTGGAGCCCTTTGTGTGCTCCACCGGTTCAGCAGGACCGGCGGACACGATTTTGGTCCACCGTCTATTCGGCCGCCTGCGCAATCGGGAGAACCGATACGAAGGTGCGGCCGTTGGCTTTGGCGCGGAATTCGACGCGGCCTTCCACCTTGGCGAACAAGGTGTGATCAGTGCCCATGCCGACGTTGAGGCCGGGATGCCACTGGGTGCCGCGCTGACGCGCAATGATGTTGCCGGGAATGACGTGCTCGCCGCCATAGGCCTTGATCCCGAGGCGCTTGCCCGCAGAATCACGCCCGTTGCGCGATGAACCGCCTGCCTTTTTGTGAGCCATGGCTCGTCTCCAAAAACCTGAATTTTACCTAGACGATTCCGCTGCCGAAATCATCCACTGATTTGACACAGCTGCCGCGCGTCGCCGCTTATTCGGCAGCCTCGGCGGCGGGCTTCTCGGCCTTTTCGCGCTTGGGGCGCGGACCGACCGTGGGCTTCTTGCCGTCGGCCAGGATCTCGGTGATGCGCAGGACCGTGATTTCGTCGCGATAACCACGCTTGCGCTTGGAATGCTTGCGGCGGCGCTTCTTGAACGCGATCACCTTCGGGCCGCGCTTGTGGTCCAGCACTTCGGCCGCCACGGTCGCGCCGGCCACCGTCGGGGCGCCGAGCGTCGGGGTGTCGCCGCCCAGCACCAGGACTTCGCCGAGCTGGATGATGGTGCCGACGTCGCCGTCGAGCTTGCCTACTTCGAGCACATCGTCTGCAGCGACACGGTATTGCTTGCCGCCGGTTTTGATGACTGCGAACATCGTTTTTATCCTTCGTGTTCGATCCCGGCCTCGGATGGATCCGGGCCGGCTTTTTGGTCAGTCGTTGCGGGATGCGACGGGCGGCGAGCATCCAAGATGATCGCG
>NZ_BADD01000441.1 GCF_000333455.1 Rhodopseudomonas sp. B29 | reverse complement strand
TCAACACAAAGCCCGCGCGCGGCGGGCTTTTCTTTTCGCGAGCTGCGTGCAGCCGAGCGTCAGTGCTTGATCTCCGGCGGCAGCTTGCCGCCATTGGCGGCGAGCTTGCTCATCACCTGCTTATGCAGCCAGATGTTCATGCTGGCGCTGTCGCTGGTGTCGCCGGTGTAGCCGAGCTCGTGCGCCAGTTCCTTGCGGGCCGACAGGCTGGAGTCGATGTCGAGCGCCTTCATCAGGTCGACGATCGAGGTGCGCCATTCCAGCTTTTCGCCGTGCGCCTTCACGGCCTTGTCCAGGATCGGTGCGACGTCGACGGTCTGCATCGGCGCGGCAGGCGCCGGCGCGGGTGCCGCGGCAGTGGTGCCGCCAGCTGAGCCGGCTGGCGTTGCGCCAGGAGCCGAGGCGGATGCCGAGCCGGGTGCAGCGTCCGCGTGGCTGCCAAAAATCGCCGACATGATCTTGCCGAAGATGCTCATCGAGGTCTCCATTTCGAGGAAAGAGAAAGCAGAATAGCCCGTCTTAACAAAGACGGCATGACGGCGGTTCCATCTTGCTGTGCGGCGGCCAAAGTGCCGTAGTCCTGGCGCCCTTTCCACCCATCAAGCGTATCCGTTTGCAGGCGCTGATTACTTCGCACCTGCACAGGATTAGCGGTGATTAGTTGCACCGCAGTGCTTCGCGGCTCACCGAAGCGTGACGAGGCCGCGTGACGCTTCGGCGTTAGTCTGTCCTGACAGGTCGCGGCAAGGTTCAGGTCTGAAAGACCAATCACTCCATTGCTCTCGCGTCTGGTCGCTTCAGCTCTGCCCATTGCCGCGTCGAAACGACGCCGCGCCCTCGTTGGCGTGGCGCACAGCTTGCCGACAGCAAGCGCAACAAGGGAGAGACACCATGGCGCTGACCTATCCGAACAATGCCCCTGCTCTCGGCGGCCGAACCTCGGCCGATCTGCCGGAGGTTCGGCATCTCACGTTTTCCGACCTGCAAGACTCGCTTCGCCGCGGCTGGGCCGACTTCATGGCGTTTCCCAGTCACGCCGTGATGCTGGTGGTGATCTATCCGGTGCTCGGCCTGGTGCTGGCGCGGCTCGTGCTCGGCTATTCGGTCGCGCCGCTGCTGTTTCCGCTCGCCGCCGGCTTCGCGCTGATCGGACCGTTCGCCGCGCTCGGCCTCTACGAACTCAGCCTCCGGCGCGAACTCGGCGAACAACCGTCGGCCTGGCAGGCCTTCGAGGTGCTGCGCTCACCTTCGCTCGGGGCGATGCTCGGCCTCGGCGCTCTGCTGTTCGCGGCGTTCGGCGTCTGGATCGCGGTGGCGCAGGCGATCTATACGGCGACGTTCGGCAATGCACCGGCCGCCGCGATCCCTGATTTCGCTCAGCGTGTGCTGACGACACCCGAAGGCTGGACGCTGATCGTGGCCGGCTGCGGCGTCGGCTTCCTGTTTGCGCTGGCGACGCTGTGCGTCAGCGTGGTGGCATTCCCGATGATGCTCGACCGGCAGGCCGGTATCGCCGACGCGGTCGCGACCTCGCTGCGGGTCGCCGCCCGCAACCCGATGATGATTGCCGCCTGGGGCCTGATCGTCGCCGCGCTTCTCGTCGTCGGATCGCTGCCGGCGTTCCTCGGCCTTGCCGTGGTCATCCCCCTGCTCGGCCACGCCACCTGGCATCTCTACCGCAAGGCCGTCGAGCCCAACCCGCAGCCGCCGGTGATCCGACCGAGCCGTCGCATCAAGCGTTCCGCCGCCGATTTCCCGGCAGCACTATTCCCGTTGTCGCGCCGCGATTGAGTCGCCGGCGTCGGGGCAGGCCGGCTGCCATACAGGCAGTCGGCCTTTTATTGTGCGTCGCACCCGAGTGGAGCCCGATGTTAGTTGAACGGTTATTCAAATCGCGAACCGCATGCACCTGACGCATGGTGAGAGCCGGCATTCGCCAACCAGCTTAAGCATTTGGTATCGGGCTTCCTCTGGGACGGGCTCAGATAATCGTTCGGCAAACGAGATAAGCCAATCAAAATCAATTGTTTACATTACACTTCACCTCGGAACTGGCGAAAGGACGCAGATTCAGGCTGTGGGGGCGACCTACGTAATTTTCCGAAGGCTTAATCATTCCTTGCCGTCGATATGCGTCAATCGCCTAGCTGCGGTGCAACATTTACGCTGCTGGAATCGAAGGTATCTCGCTATATTCCTCCTTGCCGGTTCGGTCCTTCCGAAGGGCTGAATCGAACAAGGAGATCCACCATGTTGCTGTCGCTCATTCGCGCCCTCAAGGCGTTCCGGGACTATCAGCGCAATGTCGCTGAACTCTCGCAGCTCAGCGATCGCGAACTGGCCGATATCGGCATCGACCGCTCGGACATCCCGCGCGTCGCGTCCGGTCACTTCAACGGCTGAACCCGATCGCAGCTGATCGCTGACCACAACGCCCGCAGCCTTGCGGGCGTTGTCGTATCTGGGGCCGACTTCTTCAGCGGAACGCCCTCGCCGCCGAAACGGCATTTGATCGCCCGGCAAATCGCGCTAGCTGTAGCCGCATGACCAGCACAGCGCCCTCTTCGCCCATCCACATCATTGGCGCCGGCCTCGCCGGCTCGGAAGCTGCCTGGCAGGTGGCACGCGCCGGCCTGCGAGTCGTGCTGCACGAGATGCGGCCGCATCGCTCGACCGAGGCGCACAAGACCGACGGCCTCGCCGAACTGGTTTGCTCCAACTCGTTCCGTTCGGATGACGCCGCCAACAACGCCGTGGGGCTGCTGCATGCCGAAATGCGCCGGCTGGATTCCTTGATCATGCGCGCGGCCGACGCCAACCAGGTGCCCGCCGGCGGCGCGCTGGCGGTCGATCGCGACGGTTTCTCCGCTGCCGTCACCAAGGCGCTCGCGGAGCATCCGCTGATCGAGATTCGCCGCGAAGAGATCGACGGCCTGCCGCCGGAGGAATGGGACAACGTCATCGTCGCGACCGGCCCGCTGACTTCGGCGCCGCTCGCCGACGCGATCCGTGCCCTCACCGACGAGAACGCGCTGGCGTTCTTCGACGCCATCGCGCCGATCGTGCACCGCGACTCGATCGACATGTCGGTGGCGTGGTTTCAGTCGCGCTACGACAAGGCGGGCCCCGGCGGCTCGGGCGCCGACTATCTCAACTGCCCGATGAATCGCGAGCAGTACGACGCCTTCGTCGATGCGCTGATCGACGGCGAGAAGGTCGACTTCAAGGATTGGGAAAAGGACACGCCGTATTTCGACGGCTGCCTGCCGATCGAAGTGATGGCCGAGCGCGGCCGCGAGACGCTGCGGCACGGGCCGATGAAGCCGGTCGGGCTGACCAATCCGCACAATCCGACCGTAAAGGCCTACGCCATCGTGCAGCTGCGCCAGGACAACAAGCTCGGCACGCTCTACAACATGGTCGGCTTCCAGACCAAGCTGAACTACGGCGCCCAGCAGCGCGTCTTCCGCACCATCCCCGGGCTGGAAAACGCCGAGTTTGCAAGGCTCGGCGGGCTGCATCGCAACACGTTTCTGAACTCTCCCAAGCTGCTCGACGAACAACTGCGGCTTCGCGCGGCGCCGCGTCTGCGCTTCGCCGGGCAGATGACGGGTTGCGAGGGCTATGTCGAATCCGCCGGCATCGGCCTCGTCGCCGGCCTGTGCGCCGCTGCGCAGGCGCAAGGCACGGCGCTCGCCCCACCCCCGCCCACCACGGCGCTCGGCGCCCTGCTCGGCCACATCACCGGCGGCCACATCGAGACCATCGACGCCGGCCCGCGCTCGTTTCAGCCGATGAACATCAACTTCGGTCTATTCCCTCCACTCGCCAATCCGCCGACCAAAGGCCCCGACGGCAAGAAGCTCCGCGGCCCGGAAAAGTCCGTCGCCAAGAAACAGGCGCTCAGCGCCCGTGCTCTGGCCGATCTTGATGCGTGGATCGCCGGGCATCTGCGGCTGGCGCAGGCGGCGTAGTTACTCGCCGCCTCCTGCAGCCGTCACCCTGAGGTGGCCGCGCAGCGGCCCTCGAAGGGCGACGGCGTTGGCACAGCCCGCCTGTGGCGGTCATCCTTCGAGGCGCGCAAGAGCGCGCACCTCAGGATGACGGCTTTGCTTGTACCAACTACTAACTACCGAAACGCTTTGCTCCGCGCCGCTCGCCACAGAGTCCAGAGCGTCGCCAACCGCGAGCGCTCGAAGGGCGTGAAGGGATTGCGGTCGGGCTTTCCGAGCTCGTCGAGGTCGCGGCCGACCAGGGTTAGCGGGAGGAAAGCTGGACGCGCTTCGCGCGGTACGTCGCTCAGCATCTTCAGTGCGCCGTCGAGTTGCTCGCGCGCTTGGCCGATCAAATCGTCCAGCGCGGCGCGGAGCTTCGGCTGCGGCTGGCCGCCGAACGCCTCGTGCTCGCCGCTGCCGTGACGTTCTAACACGTCCTTGGGCAGATAGAGCTGCCGCCGCGCCGAATCGTAGCCGAACCGTGCGATCAGCCGCGTCAGGCCGTGGGCCATCGCGGCGTGGCGGGCCAGATGATCGATGGCCTCGCCGCCATGGCCGAGGATGCGGGCGGCAAGAACGAACAACGCACCTTCGGTTTCGGACAGATGCGCCGACAGCACGTCCATGTCGGGCATCGGATCGTTGTAGAGATCGAACAGATGCGCCTCGATCAGCCGCGTCAGCGTCTCGCGCGGCAGCTGGTAGGCTTCGACGGCGCTGAGCAATTCGACGGCGACCGGATTGCCCTCGGTGCCGCCATGCGCGTTGCCGGCGAGCAGATCGGTCCAATATTGCAGCCTGATCTCACCGGGTAATGGCTGGCTAACGAGGCCACGGACGCGTTCGATTTCGATGTTGAAGGCGTACAGCGCCAGCAGCGCCCGGCGGCTCACGGCATCGACGAACAGCGTCGCCGCGTAGCGATCGAAATCGTGGCTGCGCACCAGATCGGCGCAGAACGCGGCATCGCTGGTCGCAGGCGCGCTCACGGCACGGCGATCAGCGCGGCGGCGACCCGGCGCCGCTCGCCGATCATGATGTTGTAGGTGCGCACCGCGGGGCCGGTCTGCATCGGCTCGAGCACGATGTTCACGGCGCGGAGCTGCTCGCGTAATTGGCGCGGCGCGATCCACACGTTCTGGCCGGTGCCGATGATCAACGTCTCGATCGCGCTGGCGTTGTCGAACACGCGCTGCAAGGAGTAGCGGTCGATCTGCTCGGAGCGCTCGACGTCCCAGCGCCACACTGAATCCGGCAGGAACAGCAGCGAACCCTGATGCGACATCTCGGCGAAATAGAACCCGCCTTTGCCGTAGGCTTCGACCTCGGCGGCGCGCGGGAAATGCGGGACGTCGTTCTGCTCGGCCAAATCGATTGCCCCGCCTTGTATTGATCAGATCGCCAGCCGCGAAGCCGACTGGTTCTTCAAGCCAGTTGCGGCGCAATGGTTCAAAGCGCCGCCGCAAACCGCGTTAGCGCTTACGCGGTTTGGACTTCGACGAACCCGCCGCCTTCGGCGCGCTAGCGGGTTTCGCCGCCGGCGTCGCCGTCGCGGCTGGAGCAGCGGCGATCGCCGGTGCTAGCGGCGCTTCGTCGACCTCGTCCTTGTCGCCCGGCGTATCCAGCCGATGGGTGCCGACGCCGAGATAGATCAGGATCGGCGCTGCGATGAAGATCGACGTGTAGGTGCCGACCAGCACAACGCCGAACATCATCACCGCGGTGAAGGAGTGGATGGCGTTGCCGCCGAACAGCAGCAGCGCGAGCAGCGCCAGCGTCACGGTGACGTGGGTGATGATCGAACGCGACAGCGTCGAATTGATCGACTCGTTGAGGAGCTGCGGCATCGGCATCTTTTTGTAACGCCGCAGCATCTCGCGGATACGGTCGTAGATGACGACGGTGTCGTTGAGCGAGTAGCCCAGAATTGTGAGCAGCGCCGCGATCGAGGTCAGGTCGAAATCGACCTGAGTGATCGACATGAAGCCGATCGTCAGCACGATGTCGTGGACGTTGGCGATCATCGCGCCGAGCGCGAACTGCCATTCGAGCGGAACCACAGATAGATCAGGATGCCCAGGATGGCGAACATCAGGCCGAGCATGCCGTAGGCGAGCAGCTCGCTGGACACGCGCGGGCCGACGACTTCGACGCGACGATAGTCGACCGAGTCGCCGAGCGCACCGCGTACCTTCTGCACCGCCGCCTGCTGCGCCTGGTCGCCGCCGGGCTGCTCCGCGACGCGGATCAGGACTTCGTCAGGACCGCCGAACTGCTGCAGCTGCACGTCGCCGAGGCCGAGCCCGCCGAGCGTCTTGCGCATCGTGGCGATATCGGCCGTGCCCGACTTGGCACGGACTTCCATCAGCGTGCCGCCCTTGAAGTCGATGCCGAAGTTCAGTCCGTGGGTGAAGAAGAGCGTGATCGCGCAGATCGACAGCACCGCCGAGATCGGGAAGCTGATGCGGCGGAAGCGGGTGAAATCGAAATGGGTGTCGTCCGGCACGATGCGCAGCGCCGGCAGCCAGCCGAAGATGCTGACGATGGTCAGCACCGTGATCAAAACGCCCAGCCCGATCAAAATCCAATGTGTCACGACGTGTTCTCTCGGGTTCTAGTCGTCAGATCGGCACGTGATGCGGCCGCTTCCAGCGCACCCACGTGGCCACGATCAGCCGGGTCAGCGTGAAGGCGGTGAACACCGTCGTCAGAATGCCGATGCCGAGCGTCACCGCAAAGCCGCGCACCGGGCCGGTGCCGATATAGAACAGCACCGCCGCGGCGATGAAGGTGGTGATGTTCGAGTCGAGAATGGTCGACAGCGCGCGTTTGAAGCCGGCGTCGATCGCCGAGATGGCGTTGCGGCCGCCGCGGATTTCTTCGCGAATGCGCTCGTAGATCAGCACGTTGGAGTCGACCGCGATGCCGACGGTGAGCACGATGCCGGCGATGCCGGGCAGCGTCAGCGTGGCATTGAGCAGCGACAGCAAGCCGAAGATCATCGCGACGTTGACCGCCACGGCGATGTTGGCGAACACGCCGAACAGCCGATAGGTCAGCAGCATGAAGACGATGACGAGGATAGATCCGACGTAAGCGGCGAGTTCACCTTTGGCAATCGAATCCTGGCCGAGGCCGGGGCCGACGGTGCGTTCTTCGATGATGGTCAGCGGCGCCGGCAGCGCGCCGGCGCGCAGCAGGATCGCCAGATCGTTGGCGCTCTGCACGGTGAAGCTGCCGGAGATCTGGCCGGAGCCACCGGTGATCGGCTCGTTGATGCGCGGCGCCGAGATCACCTCGTTGTCGAGCACGATGGCGAACGGCAGGCCGACATTGTCGGTGGTGGCGCGGG
>NZ_BADD01000442.1 GCF_000333455.1 Rhodopseudomonas sp. B29 | reverse complement strand
GGCAGGCGCCGGCGATGGTTCGCCACGTGCCGGATGTGCTGAATACGCAGCAGAACGAAATCGCGGTCCGTATCCTCAAGGAGATCCGCGACCGGCTGTCGTTCCTGCTCGACGTCGGCCTCAACTATCTGACTCTGTCGCGCTCGTCCGGCACGCTGTCGGGCGGCGAGAGCCAGCGCATTCGCCTCGCCTCGCAGATCGGCTCCGGCCTCACCGGCGTGCTCTACGTGCTCGACGAGCCGTCGATCGGCCTGCACCAGCGCGACAACGCGCGGCTGCTCGACACGTTGAAGCGGCTGCGCGACCTCGGCAACACCGTGATCGTGGTCGAGCACGACGAGGACGCCATCCGGCTCGCCGACTACGTGCTCGACATCGGCCCCGGCGCCGGCGTCCACGGCGGGCATATCATCGCCCAGGGCACGCCGGCCGAGATCATGCGCAATCCGAAGTCGCTGACCGGCAAGTATCTGACCGGCGAACTCGACGTACCTGTGCCGGAGCGGCGGCCGCCGAACCATCGCCGGACCCTGAAGGTCGTCAACGCCCGCGGCAACAATCTCAAGAACGTCTCGGCCGAGATCCCGCTCGGCCTGTTCACCTGCGTCACCGGCGTGTCCGGCGGCGGCAAGTCGACGCTCTTGATCGACACGCTGTACAAGGCGATCGCCCGCAAGCTCAACAATGCCAGCGAGCCGCCGGCCCCGCACGACCGCATCGAGGGCCTCGAGCACATCGACAAGATTATCGACATCGACCAGTCGCCGATCGGCCGCACGCCGCGGAGTAATCCCGCGACCTACACCGGTGCGTTTACGCCGATCCGCGAGTGGTTCGCCGGCCTGCCCGAAGCCAAGGCGCGCGGCTACGAGCCGGGCCGGTTCTCGTTCAACGTCAAGGGCGGCCGCTGCGAGGCCTGCCAGGGCGACGGCGTCATCAAGATCGAGATGCACTTTCTGCCCGACGTCTACGTCACCTGCGACGTCTGCAAGGGCAAGCGCTACAACCGCGAGACGCTCGAGGTGCTGTTCAAGGGCAAGTCGATCGCCGACGTGCTCGACATGACCGTCGAGGAAGCCGCCGAGTTCTTCAAGGCGGTGCCGCGCGTGCGCGAAACCTTCAAGACGCTGCAGCGCGTCGGCCTCGACTACATCCATGTCGGCCAGCAGGCGACAACGCTCAGCGGCGGCGAAGCCCAGCGCGTCAAGCTCGCCAAGGAACTGAGCAAACGCGCCACCGGCCGCACGCTCTACATCCTCGACGAGCCGACGACCGGCCTGCACTTCCACGACGTCGCCAAGCTGCTCGAGGTGCTGCACGAGCTGGTCGCGCAGGGCAACACCGTGGTGGTGATCGAGCACAATCTCGAAGTCATCAAGACCGCCGACTGGGTCATCGACCTCGGCCCCGAAGGCGGCGACGGCGGCGGCGAAATCGTCGCCTGGGGCCCACCGGAGGATATCGTCAAGGCACCAAGGAGCTACACGGGGAAGTTCTTGAAGCCGGTGCTGGAGAAGAAGGGGCCGACGCGGAAGAGGAAGGCGGACGAGGCGGCGGAGTAGCCGCAATGCCGGCGGATATGCCGCCTAAGGTCACTCCCTTCTATTTTTGAGAACTAGGGCCTGGAGTTCCTCGATACTCGATAGGGAGTTGCTCTTGTGCAGCATTGCATGGCAATTGAGGCAGACAGGCCGCATATCTTTCACAGGATCGACCTCGTACTCCTCACCGATCTCATTAAGCGGCTTTAGATGATGTACGTGGATATACCCGTGTCCTAGGCGTCCATACGTCGCTTCAAAATCGAAGCGGCAAACCCGACAGCGGAGGCCCCAATGGGCAATGCATCTGCGACGTGCGTTTGGATCTCGTTCATAAATGTTGACGAAAGTAGATCTTGGCGCCCCTTCAAGGAAGGTCTGAGCTTCTGAAGGTTGAAGTTCATGCTCACTAGCGCCGAGTTTTTCCGTCGGCTCTTGAGAGTATAACCTCTCCAAAAGCACGATTAGATCAGAAGAATGATGAACGGAG
The DNA here is from genome assembly GCF_000333455.1 of Rhodopseudomonas sp. B29. Lineage (GTDB taxonomy): Bacteria > Pseudomonadota > Alphaproteobacteria > Rhizobiales > Xanthobacteraceae > Rhodopseudomonas. The sequence goes on along the minus strand of NZ_BADD01000442.1, from coordinate 5,567 downwards.
TGTGGTGACCCTTTGCGAGGCTTACCAGATTTCGTTGTGGATGCCTCGATAAGATAACTCTCGTGTTTTCCCGAGATAGACTCAACTATGGAAAGAAACTCTTCAACATTGCCTTCAAATGCACAATGTTGCGACCGTATCGATTTGTAGCTTGAACTAACGATATTTAGAAGCGACGATCCTTCGGCCAAGGCGTTGCCTACTAGCATCATACGAATCTTACCATCCACCAGGGTGAGTGCTTCGACTTGGCCGACATTCAATCTGAATCCGTTTGACCAAAGAGTCACTGAGCAGGCCCCCGGTGCAAGGGCCGATGCAATAAGCCAAGAGCGCCATAGTCTCTCTAAGACAGAGTTCCGGTGGTGAGAATTCGGCAATAAGCTGGGAATGATTCGTGCAGCTGACCCGTTTCCGGAGGCGTTCATTCTTTCCACCGCTCCGCCATTTATTGAGCTCGGTTTGACCTAAACCATGCCAGCTCTTGAATTGTCCTGCACCTCAAAATGCATCGTTCGATCGCCAAGTAGCAAGCGTAGCCCGCCTGAGCGTAGCGACATGCAGGATTGCGGTTATTCCGCCGCGATGATGGGGTGGTTTGCCTGCCGCTCCGCAAACGCGAAAGATTGTCCTGGCGTGAGGCACTGACGGACAGTCGACCGAGCACATCGGCGACGCTGATCCTCAGGCCGCGGATGCAGGGTCGGCCATGCAAAATGCCTGGATCAATTTTGATGCGCGGCAGAAGGTCGGACATGTCTAGTCTCCTCCATCAATTCTGCAATGGGTTGTAGCGAGCCGCAGCCTGGATATAGCGGAGCGCAATCCGGGACGCATGCGCCGAAGCCCTGCATTCCGCTACGCTCCATGCGAGCTACCGGGTCGCGGAGATGTGAGGCACGCCGATGGTGCTCGCATCGCCTGAAACTGTTGCAGGATGTGTCGGTCGCGCGCCACGCCACCTTACCGGCGCGTTCCAGGTTTCGACTGCCCCCGATTTGAATCGCCCTCGCGCCCCCCTCCCGTCTAAACTTCCCCAATGTCCCGCCTCACCTCCCTCACCCTTATCGTCGCCCTCGCCCTGCTCCCCGCCGCCGCCTCGGCTGCTTCGCACAAGAAGCACGCCAAGCGCGCGCAGGGGTATGGTTTCCTGCCCGGCTACGTGCAGCCGCCGAGCAATGCCCGTCCGTTGTCGATGCAGAAGCTGTCGCGGGCGCAGTGGGCGTTGGCGCGGCCGCGGCGGCCTTGGTACATCGATCCGACGCCGGACTATTATCGCTGGAATAGCCCGTGGAGCGGCGAATGGCGCTATCTCGGCCACGCCGGCTTCTACCGCGGCCGCTACAACGGCGGCAGCTTCGGACCGTGCTGGACCCAGACGCCGATCGGGCCGATCTGGAATTGCGGCAAGTAGGCCGGAGTCACGGCCGGCGCTGTTCATCGCCGAGCCGTAGGGCGGATCAGGCGCGCAGCGCCGTCATCCGCCGTGAGCTTCACGAACTGGAGAGGCATCGCGGCGGATGACGCGCTTCGCGCTTATCCGCCCTACCAGGCCCAAGCAGGCGGCGAGCGCTCCGCTGGCGAGTGCCACAGCGCCAATCGATTGCTCACGCCCCCATTGCCTCTCCCGCCCCTCCCGGGCCAATAATCCGGCATGACGCTGCACGATGTCCGACTCGCCGTTCGGCGGCTGTACGACGGGGCGACGCCGCAGGGGGTGGCGTTTCGCTATGGCCTGCTGGCGTTCGACGTTCTCACCATCCTGTTCATCGTCGGGACGTCGTTTCTGCCGCCCGATCCGGTCGTCGAGGCGCTGGACACCGGATTCGGCGTGCTGATCCTGATCGATTTCGTGGCGCGGCTGTATGCCAGCCGCGCGCCGATGCGGGAGTTCGGTCGGCTGGCGACCTGGACCGACCTGGTGGCGATCGGCTCGTTCCTGGCGCCGCTGCCCGGCGAGGGCGCCGGCTTCCTGCGCATCCTGCGAACGCTGCGCGCGTTCCAGGACTATCAGATGCTGACCCGGCTGCGCAGCGACAGCGCCTTCTTCCGCCGCAACGAGGAGGTGGTGATCGCGGTGGCGCGGCTGGCAGTGTTCATCTTCGTGATGACGGCGATCGTGTTCGAGACCCAGAGATTCAGCAATCCGCAGATCGCCAACTACGCGGATGCGCTGTACTTCACCGTCACCGCGCTGACCACGACCGGGTTCGGCGACATCACTTTGCCCGGCACGCTCGGCCGGATGATCAGCGTCGTGATCATGATCTTCGGCGTGACGCTGTTCTTCAATCTGGCGCGGGCGCTGATCAGCCCGAACAAGGTGCGCTTCCCCTGCCCGGTGTGCGGGCTGCAGCGCCACGATGCCGACGCGGTGCATTGCAAGGCGTGCGGCACCGTGCTGAATATTCCGGACGAGGGGCGGTGATGATCGAGACCTTGATTTTTCCTGTTCGAAACCGGCCATGGCTCGGCCGCGCCGCTGTCGTCGTCCTGCTCGTCGTCGCTTCGCCCGCTGCAAGCGCATTCGCGCAAGCGCAGCCCGCCGCCGCAACCGCCGCCAAGCCCGTCGCCAACGATCCCACGGCCTTGCTGACCAAGCTCTACACGGCGGCGGCGAAGGACAATGCCGGCGGCAGCTTCGTCAACAATGCCAAGGAGCGCGGCAAATATCTGTCGAAGGCGCTGGCGGCGCTGTGGAGCAAGGCCGAAGCCAAGACCAAGGACGACGGCGTGCCGATCGATTTCGACGTCGTCAGCAATTCGCAGGATCCTGATATCAAATCGTTCGATATCAAGATCGAGAAGCAGGACTCCGGCTCGGCGACGCTGGCGGTGACGCTGACCGGCTCCCAGCCGCGCAAGGTCACGACCGACGATGTCATCCGCTACGACTTCGTCCGCGACGGCGCGCATTGGCGGATCGACGACATTCGCGGCAGCGTCGACGGCAAGCCATGGTCGGTGCGGCAGATGCTGGATGCGTCGCTGAAGGGCTGAGCCCGCGCACACGATCAGCAAGCACAACGCGCGCGCGTACGTCGGCGGACGTTAGCGCCGGCGCCTCCGTAATTCATCGCATTGCATCGCCGGCACCGCCGTGGCACGTCGACACGCGAACGTTCCTGCGTGGCACTCGTAGCTTCCGCAGGGGCAGCAATCCGCCGCGGCATGACACGCGCACCCTGCTCGACCGTTTTGCCGCATCGCTCTTGACTTCATCCCGCCCGGCATCACCTTCACAGCGTCCGGTCCAACGGTGACCCAACAGCAACAACCAGGAGGCGCGCCATGACCGAGATCACGGCTCATTCCAGCAAAGACACGCCGGCCGAGGCGGCATCGCCCGAAGCCGCACCGTCGGTGCGCGACAACAAGGCGCTGCACCGCTTCGAGCTCGACGCCCACGGTGAGGTCGCGTTCGCCAGCTATCGGCGCAGCGGCGACCATGTCGTCATCACCCACACCGAGACCCCGCCGCCGCTACGCGGCCGCGGCATCGCCTCGCAGCTGGTGCGCGGCGCGCTCGAGCTGATCCGCCGCGAGGGGCTGAAGGTGACGGCCGGCTGCGGCTTCGTCGCCGACTATCTCGACGCCCACCCGGAATACGCCGACCTGGCAGCCTGATCGCCCCCTGCGCCGCCTCCCTTAGACGCCCCGGCAATTGCCGGGCGTGCGAGGCTGTGGCAACGGTTCCCGGTGCGGCGCAGCAACGCGCCGCCGGGGGCTGCAGATGACCGACACTCCACCGGAAGGCTTTCAGCCGTTCGCGCTCGGCGATGGCTATATCGGCCACAACGGGCCGTTCTATTGGCGCCAGGACAGCGACGGCCGCGCCGAATTCGGCTTTCTCAGCGACTCGCGCCACGGCAATCCCAACGGCGTGCTGCACGGCGGCGCCATTTTGGCTTTTCTCGACACGATTCTCGGCTTCGCCGTCGTGCTGGAAGCGCAGCGGCGCTGCGCCACGGTGTCGTTCGACAGCCGCTTCGTCGGCACGGTGGCACCCGGCGCCTGGATCACCGGCCGCACCACCATCCGCAAGGTCAGCCGCAGCCTCGCCTTCGTCGACGGCGAAGCCCTCGCCGACGACAAGCTGCTGGTGACAGCCAGCGCCGTGTTTCGCGTGTTCGAGGCCTGAGCGGCGCCGGCTGGGCCTTGAGCAGTTCTGCTTCCCAACTAAGCACAATCGTCATCCTGAGGTGCCCGCCGTGCCGCGCTCTGCGCGGCGCGGAGGGCCTCGAAGGATGTGCCGCGAGTACTTTGCCGCATCCTTCGAGGCGCGCTACGCGCGCACCTCAGGATGACGACTCAGCAGGTGCAGGAAGCGCCATTTCGATCGATGAAGCGCGCTACACGATCTTGATCGACAGATCCGGCAGGCCGTCGAGCTTGGCGAGCAGCACGTCGCCTTTCACCACCGGCCCGACATTCTCCGGCGTGCCCGAATAGATGATGTCGCCGGCTTTCAGTTCGAAGGCTTCCGACAGCTTGGCGATCTGCTCGGCGACGCTCCAGATCATCTTGGAAACGTCGGAGTTCTGCCGAATTGTGCCGTTGACCGCGAGCGAGATCGCGCCCTTGTCGAAATGGCCGGTCTTGCTGGCGGGATGGATCGGCCCGATCACCGCGGCATGGTCGAAGCTCTTGCCGATCTCCCACGGCTTCTTCTCCGCCGCCATGCCGTTCTGCAGATCGCGCCGCGTCATGTCGAGGCCGAGCGCGTAGCCATAGACGTGGTCGAGCGCCTTGTCGGCCGGAATGTTGGTGCCGCCGGACTTCAGCGCGGCGACGAGTTCGACTTCGTGGTGATAGTTCTTGGTCAGCGACGGATACGGATGATCGGCGACGCTACCGATCGCAACGTTCTGGATCGCATCGGTCGGCTTCTGGAAGAAGAACGGCGGCTCGCGAGTGGGATCCGAGCCGCGCTCGATCGCGTGCGCCGCGTAGTTGCGGCCGATGCAATAGATCCGCCGCACCGGGAACACGCCCTGCTCGCCGGCGATCGGGATCGTAATCGTGTCGATAGCGAAAATCGGCTTCGCCGCGGTGTCGGCGGCGGCCGGCGCCGAGCGGGTAGCGGCGCCGGCGAATGCGAGGGCGCCGGTGGCGAGCATGGTGCGGCGGTCGAGCGTGGTCATCAGTCCTCCCGAAGTTTCTTGTTGGGAGGGCTTGGTATCACGTCGCCGACCAGCAATCACCCTCTTCCGCCGGTCGCCAGCCAGAAAGCCAACTCAGAACAGGCCGGGGCTCAGATCCAGTCCGGAGGTCAGCGCAAAAAGAAGCGAAAACGCGATCGCACCGAGGCTCAGGATGGCCAGCGACTTGATCGAATCGATGCCGGCCTCGGCCCAGCTCTCTGACCCCACCAGCGCCAGGAAGAACTTCGAGCCTGGATTTGGATGATAAGTTCGCATTCCGCACCCCGAAGGAGACTGGCATGACGGGCGCTCGCATCGGGATGATGTGTCGCGTCGCGAGCAGCACTCCTTTTAGGAGTCACGTCGGCACGAGAGATAGTTCAGCGGTTATCCCCATGACGACACTGCATGGATGGAACCGGT
>NZ_BADD01000443.1 GCF_000333455.1 Rhodopseudomonas sp. B29 | reverse complement strand
CGGATTCGGTGTTCACCGTGACGCTGACGCTGGACCTCGCCAAGGTCGAGCCGTCGATGGCCGCCCCGAAGCGTCCCGAAGGCCGCATCGCGCTGTCGGGCGTCTCCGAAGGTTCTTCGGCTGCGATGGAGACCGAATACAAGAAGGCCCTCGATGGTCATCGCTACACGGTCGAAGGCAAGAACTTCGATCTCGGCCACGGCGACGTGGTGATCGCCGCCATCACCTCCTGCACCAACACCTCGAACCCGAGCGTGCTGATCGGCGCAGGCCTTCTAGCCCGCAACGCCGCCGCCAAGGGCCTCAAGGCGGCGCCGTGGGTCAAGACCTCGCTGGCGCCGGGCTCGCAGGTCGTCGCCGAGTATCTGGCGAATTCGGGTCTGCAGAAGGATCTCGATAAGGTCGGCTTCAACCTGGTCGGCTTCGGCTGCACCACCTGCATCGGCAACTCGGGCCCGCTGCCGGAGGAGATCTCGAAGTCGATCAACGACAACGGCATCGTCGCCGCCGCCGTGCTGTCGGGTAACCGCAACTTCGAAGGCCGCGTCTCGCCGGACGTGCAGGCCAACTACCTGGCGTCGCCGCCGCTAGTGGTCGCCTATGCGCTCGCCGGTTCGGTGACCAAGAACCTGTCGGTCGAGCCGATCGGCGCCGGCAAGGACGGCAAGCCGGTGTACCTGAAGGACATCTGGCCGACCACCAAGGAGATCAACGCCTTCGTCAAGAAGTACGTGACGTCGAAGATCTTCAAGGCGCGCTACGCCGACGTGTTCAAGGGCGACACCAACTGGCGCAAGATCAAGACCGTCGACAGCGAAACCTACAAGTGGAACATGAGCTCCACTTACGTGCAGAACCCGCCCTACTTCGAAGGCATGAAGATGCAGCCGGAGCCGGTCGTCGACGTCGTCGACGCCCGCATCCTGGCGCTGTTCGGCGACAAGATCACCACCGACCACATCTCGCCGGCGGGTTCGATCAAGCTGACGTCGCCGGCCGGCAAGTATCTGTCGGAGCACCAGGTGCGTCCGGCCGACTTCAATCAGTACGGCACGCGCCGTGGTAACCACGAAGTCATGATGCGCGGCACCTTCGCCAACATCCGTATCAAGAACCACATGCTGAAGGGCGCCGACGGCAACATTCCGGAAGGCGGCCTGACCAAGCACTGGCCGGACGGCGAACAGATGTCGATCTACGACGCCGCCATGAAGTACCAGGAAGAGAAGGTGCCGCTGGTCGTGTTCGCCGGCGCCGAATACGGCAACGGTTCGTCGCGCGACTGGGCCGCGAAGGGCACCCGCCTGCTCGGCGTCCGCGCCGTGATCTGCCAGAGCTTCGAGCGCATCCATCGTTCGAACCTGGTCGGCATGGGCGTGCTGCCGCTGACCTTCCAGGAAGGTACGTCGTGGGCGTCGCTCGGCCTGAAGGGCGACGAAACCGTCACGATCCGCGGCCTCGAGGGGACCTCAAGCCGCC
>NZ_BADD01000444.1 GCF_000333455.1 Rhodopseudomonas sp. B29 | reverse complement strand
GCTACATCCGCGGCATCGAGTCCAAGCTCGACCAGATCCCCACCGATTATCCCGAGTCCGCAGCCTTCGTGGCGCAAATACGCTCTCTGGTCGAGGCGTTCGATCTCGATCAGTACATGAAGACGCTCAACGCTTTGTATCGCCATGATGAAATCGCGCAGGGCCGCCTGGGGCCGGGGCGGATTCACCACTGCATGCGGTTGATCGGGCTCGCTGAGCGAACGCTGGAAAGGTTGTGCCGGCGTGCGGCCAGCCGCGTCGCATTCGGCAAGCCGGTCTCGGAGCAGACCGTGACTCAGGAGCGCATCGCGGAATCGCGCATCATGATCGAGCAGGCTCGGCTGCTCACGCTCAATGCGGCCCATGCGATGGACACCGTCGGTAACAAGGTCGCCAAGACTGAAATCGCCATGATCAAGGTCGCGGTGCCGAACATGGCCTGCCAGGTGATCGACTGGGCCATCCAGGCGCACGGCGGCGGCGGTACGAGCAACGATTTCGGCCTCACGGCCGCGTACGCGACCGCACGGCTGCTACGTCTGGCCGATGGTCCGGACGAAGTCCACCGCAACCAAATTGCCCGGCAGGAACTGAAGAAACACTCGAACAAATAGTTTCGTCTGGCCGAAGTGTGCTCGAGCAGAGGCTCTTGTTCTATCTACGGCAGAAAGGACCGTTGAGTTCAAATAGAACGCAGTTGGGTCTCGATGTCTGCCTTAGAGATCTTTTGGCGTTCGCTCAGTAGCCGGATGATTTCGCCGAGCCCAGCCGTGTGTTTGGCAAGGATGTTTTTGGCCCTCTCGAAACATTCGTTCAGTGTTTTCGCGACAATTTGGTTGAGCAATGAATCGTTCCGTAGGCGTGCCATCACATCGTTTGGTCGCCGGGACGAAAGATAAACGAGGCTTTCACCAAGACCTAGCGAGATTTCCATTGTCGCCGCGACGAGCGTCGCCTGTTGGAGGTCTGAATCCTCGGACCCGCCGCCGCCATCGGCGTAGTGCCCGAGTACGAATTCCTCGGCTGCAAGGCCTGCGAGAAGGATGGTGATTTGGGCCAAATATGCCTCTCTCCCGAGGTTGCGGCCCGGGATCTGTTTCATGACGGTGCGACCACCAGATCCGTCCAGACCCACCTCCCGGCAGACGTGGCTTTCGACTAGAAGACTTCCGGAGAGCTCCGCGAGGAGGTAGCCAACCATGGCGTGACCAGCCTCATGGATGCAGGCCTCATGGAAGGCCTCTGCGGTCTGCACGATCCGAACCGGAAGGCCGTGTAGAAGATCGGCAAACGCCATCGGACGCCGTCTAGAACGAGCCTTCCGCCGTGCGTCCCGTACCACCTGTTCGATCACAGCTCCAGAAGCGCCCTCCAGGCGAGATGCGATGTCGGCCAGATCGGCAGAGACACAGTCATCTCTGAGATGGTGGCGCAGAATTCCAATACGAGCCTCGAGGTCGGGCAGGGGGATTTTGACATGCTTTCCCAAACGCCCAGGCCGCACAATGGCCTTGTCGATCTTTTCCGGGAGATTGGTCGCCCCGACCACCACCACGCCCTCACGCCCGTCTACGCCATCGAGGCATTCGAGAAAAGCGTTGATCACCTCGCGCGTATATTGCTCGTTCCTTCCCTCCAGCGTCTCTCGATCCCCAAACGCATCGATCTCGTCTACGAAGAGGATGCTGGGTGCATCCAGAATGGCATCTCGGAAGGCTCTCCTCATCGCCTTCAACAGGTCATTCAAATACCCAGCCGCCTGCCAGCGGGCGAGTGAGTGGATATGGATCGGAACCCTGCAGGTTCGAGCCAGAGCCTGTGCGAATGTCGTCTTGCCTGTACCGGTTGGA
>NZ_BADD01000445.1 GCF_000333455.1 Rhodopseudomonas sp. B29 | reverse complement strand
GATGTCGGCGTCGCTGTACAGTGCATCCGAAACGATGGCTTCGTTGGGATTGATCCGCGCCAGCGTCGCCGACAATTCGTTCGCGGCGCATTCGGTGACGCTGAATTCGCCGGTCGAGATGTCGATCCAGGCGAGACCGAGGCGATCGGCACCGGCCGAGCCACGGCTGCGGGCCAGCGCCAGCAGGTAGTTGTTAGCGCGGGCGTCGAGCAGCGTGTCTTCGGTCAGCGTGCCGGGCGTGATCAGCCGCACCACGTCGCGCCGCACCACGCTCTTGCGGGCGCGCGCCGCCGCCGGGTCCTCGGTCTGCTCGCACACCGCGACGCGGTGACCGAGCGCAATCAGCCGGTGCAGATAGTCGTCGGAGCGCTCGACCGGCACGCCGCACATCGGGATGTCGGCGCCGAGATGCTTGCCGCGTTTGGTCAGCGTGATGCCGAGCGCGCGCGAGGCGATCTCGGCGTCCTCGAAGAACAGCTCGTAGAAATCGCCCATCCGGTAGAACAGCAGCAGGCCCGGATTGGCCGCCTTGATCTCGTGATACTGCTCCATCATCGGCGACATCTTCGCCGCGGCCTCGGGGGGCGCAGCGGGCTCGGCGGGCGGGGTGATGTCGGGCCGGATGGTCATGGCCGATGTCTAGCAAATTTCGCCTGCGGCACTCTACCGGGCCGCTCCATTCATGCACGGTTTCCGCATACGGTTGTGCGTTCCACGTGCATTGACCGGCTCGGGCTTGCTTCCTACAAACCGGCTTCAATTCCGGCATCAACCCGGACCAAATTTCAGGGAGAGAACCATGGCCGACGTGTTCATCTGCGACGCTGTGCGCACCCCGATCGGCCGGTTCGGCGGCTCGCTCGCCAAGGTCCGTGCCGACGACCTCGCCGCGGTTCCGATCAAGGCGCTGATGGCGAAGCATCCCGACATGGACTGGAGCGCGGTCGACGAGGTGTTCTTCGGCTGCGCCAACCAGGCCGGCGAGGACAACCGCAACGTCGCCCGCATGGCGGCGCTGCTGGCGGGCCTCCCCGACTCCGTTCCCGGCCAGACCCTCAACCGTCTCTGCGCCTCCGGCCTCGACGCGGTCGGCGCGGCGGGCCGGGCCATCCGCGGCGGCGAAATTGATCTGGCGATCGCGGGCGGCGTCGAATCGATGACGCGGGCGCCGTTCGTCCAGGGCAAGGCAACCGAGGCGTTTTCGCGCTCGGCCGAAATCTTCGACACCACCATCGGCTGGCGCTTCATCAACCCGCTGATGAAGCAGCAATACGGCGTCGACTCGATGCCGGAGACGGGCGAAAACGTCGCCGAGGAGTTCCAAGTCTCCCGCGCCGACCAGGACGCCTTCGCGATCCGCAGCCAGCAGCGCGCCGGCGCTGCGATCGCGGCCGGCTATTTCGCCGACGAGATCACCCCGGTGACGGTGCCGGGCGGCAAGGCCGGGCCGATCACCGTCGACAAGGACGAGCATCCGCGTCCCGAGACCACGCTCGAAGGTCTCGCCAAGCTGAAGCCGATCGTGCGCAATCCCGGCACGGTGACGGCCGGTAACGCCTCGGGCGTCAATGACGGCGCCGCGGCGCTGCTGATCGCGTCGGCTGCGGCCGTCAAGAAGTACGGCCTGACGCCGCGCGGCAAGATCCTGGGCCTAGCGTCTGCCGCGGTGCCGCCGCGCATCATGGGCATCGGCCCGGTGCCCGCCACCCGCAAACTGATGGAGCGGCTCGGGCTCAAGATCAGCGACTTTGATCTGATAGAGCTCAACGAAGCCTTCGCGTCTCAAGGCATCGCTTGCATGCGCCAGCTCGGCGTCAAGGACGACGCCGACTTCGTTAATCCGCACGGCGGCGCCATCGCGCTCGGCCACCCGCTCGGCATGAGCGGCGCACGCTTGGCGCTGACGGCGGTGCACGGCATGGAGAAGCGCGGCGGCAAGCTGGCGCTCGCCACGATGTGCGTGGGCGTCGGGCAAGGCGTCGCGATGGCGATCGAGAAGGTGAACTAAGCGGCCGTCTTTGTCGGAGGTCCCGTAGGGTGGGCAAAGGCGCGGAGCGCCGTGCCCACGCGGGTGCATCACGTGGGCACGCTTCGCTTTGCCCACCCTACAAATACGTCACTCCATCACGGCCGGATGCTCGTCCCCGCCGGGCTTCGTCGCCATCGCCCGCAGGGCGTTCTTGGACGAGCCGATGATCAGCGCCATCGGCACCGCGCACATCGTCACGATCATGATCAGCTGATAATCGAGGCTGAATGAAATGATCGTAGCCTGCAGGGTCACGATGCCGTCCATCATCGCCTTGCCGGCATCGGTAGCCAGATTGATGGCGCCGGCGACGTTCGGCATCTGCAGCGCGGAGTTGAACGGGTTGATGTGCTCGACCAGCACGGAATGCGCCATCGTGGTGTTCGAGGTCAGCCGGGCGATGACGATCGAGATGCCGACCGAGCTGGCGACGTTGCGCAGCAGCGTCAGCATCGCGGTGCCGTCGGTCCGCAAATGGCCGGGTAGCGTCAGAAACGCCACCGTCGACAGGGGCACGAACACCAGGCCGAGGCCGAAGCCCTGGGCGACGCTGACGATGATGAATTCCGGCACGCCAGTCTGATCGGTCCAGCGCGAGATGAAGTACATCGTCACGGTGAGCAGCGTCATGCCGGACATGATCAGCGTTCGCGCTTCGATGTAACGCATGATACGCCCGACCAGCATCATCGCCACGAACGTGCCCGAGCCACGAGTCGCGAGCAGCAGGCCGGCGGTGAGAATCGGATAGCCGACGACGTTCTGCAGATAGGGCGACGACAGCGACATCGTCGAATACAACACCAGTCCCATCACGCACATGAAGATCGCGCCGCCGATGAAGTTCTTATCCTTGAAGATGGCGAACTGGATGAAGGGCCGTGACGTCGTGAACGAGTGGGCGAAGAAGTAATAGAAGCCGATCACCGAGACGATCGACTCGATGATGATTTCCTTGGATTCGAACCAGTCGAGCTGTTCGCCGCGGTCGAGCGCGAGCTGCATCGAACCGATGCCGATGGCGAGCGCTGCGAAGCCGAACCAGTCGAACTTCATCTCGCTGTTGAGTTCGGTCTCGTCCATGAACACCATCAGCCCCGCCACCGTGATGATGCCGAACGGCAAATTGACGAAGAACACCCAGTGCCACGAATAGGTCTCGGTGAGCCAGGCGCCGAGCGACGGCCCCATGATCGGACCGAGCATCACGCCCATGCCCCAGATCGACATCGCCTTGGCGCGCTCGTGCAGCGCGTACATGTCGAGCATCACGGTCTGCGACAGCGGCACCAAAGCGGCGCCGAATACACCCTGCAGAAGCCGGAACAGCACCATCTGGGTGATGTCCTGGGCGAGGCCGCACATCACCGAGGCGGCGGTGAAGCCGGCCGCGCACAGGATGAAGATGCGCTTGCGTCCGAACCGGTTGGCGATGAAGCCGACCGGCGCCGTCATGATGGCGGCAGCGACGATGTAGGAGGTCAGCACCCAGTTGACCTGGTCCTGCGATGCCGACAGCGAACCCTGCATGTAGGGCAGCGCGACGTTGGCGATCGTTGTGTCGAGCGCCTGCATGATCGTCGCCGTCATGGCGCAGATCGTCACCATGGTCCGGCGCATGCCGGGGACCGCGTGGGGAGACGCTGCGCCGCTCATGACTTTACTGCTGCTCCGGCTGGGCCGAGGCGCTGGACAGACCGAACAGTCCGGCGAGCGAGCGGGTGTGGTGAGTGTCGATCGACACGGTGACGCTCATGCCGGCCTTCAGCTTCTTCACCATCGGATCGTTGTCGTCGAAGTAGATCCGCACCGGGACGCGCTGCACCACCTTGACGAAATTGCCGGTGGCATTCTGCGCCGGCAGCACCGAAAACTGCGCGCCGGTGCCTGGCGACAGCGAGCCTATCTTCGCTTTGAACTGATGATCCGGGAAGGCGTCGACATCGACATCGACGTCCTGACCGACCGCCACATAGGTGAAGTCGCTTTCCTTCGGATTGGCGTCGACCCAAGGCTTGGAGGTGTCGATCACGCTGAACACCGGCGTGCCGGCGGTGACGAAGCGGCCGAGCTGAATGGCATCGACCTGCGTGGCGGTGCCGCGCATCGGCGCCCGCACGGTGGAGAGATCGAGATTGCGCTGGGCATCAGCGAGCGCCGCTTTGGCCTGCGCATAGGCCGGAAACTGATCGACCGGCAGATCGGGATTGCCCTGAAGCTGATTGAGCGCCTGCTGCTGCTGCTGCTTGGCGAGTTCGAGCTGCGCCTTGGCGGTGACCAGCGCGGCGTTGGAATTATCCAGATCGAGCTGCGAGCCGGACTGGCTCTTGGCCAGCGTCATCTTGCGCTCGACGTCACGCTGTTTGAGGTCGATGCCGGCGTTGAGCAGCTGGATGGTGTCGCCGAAGATCTTCACGTTGGCGCGCAGGTTTTCGTACGACGTCTTGGCATCAGCGAGTTTGGCCGCGGCCTGCTGCTGCGCCAGGCGATACGGCACCGGGTCGATCTGGAACAGCACGTCGCCGGGGGCGACGATCTGGCCTTCCTTCACCGAAATGCTGACGATCTTGCCGCCGACGTCCGGCGTGATCAGCACCTTCTGGGCGCCCACATAGGCGTCGTCGGTCGACACGTAGCGGCCGCCCGACAGATAAAAGGCGATGCCGCCGATCAGCGCGATGATCGGCAGGACGACGAGCAACAGCGTCCGGCGATTGCGTCGCCAGACGCCGGAAATTCCTCGCGGCTGCTGTTGCAAAGGCGTCGTGGGTTCGGACGGCGCCTTCTGCTCGGGCGCCAACTTCACGACCGGATCAGCCATAGCGCTGCTCTTTTCTGGCCGGCTCGCCGCTGCATTGTTGGATGGCACTGCGGAGGTTCTCCTTGATGATCTGCATCTGCGCGACGAGGCGCTGCGCGTCCGGCGGACTGATGCCGGAAAGCGCCGTCGCGGTGATTTCGGATTTGAGGCCGGCCAATTGATCGAGCAGTGGGAGCGCCGCCTTCTGCAGATGCAGCCGCTTGACGCGGCGATCGCTGTCGTCGCTGCGCCGCTCGATCCAGCCCGCGTCGCACAGCCGGTCGATCAGCCGCGTCAGAGTGATTGGCTGCATCTCCATCTGCTCGGCAATCTCGGACTGCTTGACGCCCTCACAGCGGGCGACTTTTGCGAGCACGGCCCATTGGGCGCGCGTGATGCCGTGCCGCGCCGCCTGCCTGTCCGCATAGGCGCGGAGCAGCCGCTGCACCTCGGCGAAGACAAACATGAAGTCGTGATCCACGGAGTGGGTCATGGTGGGCGTCATCTCCCTGAGCTCCCATAAAATAAGCTAGCTTATGATTTTGTCAGTACTCGGGTGCGCATGTGGCCACGGCAGTCGCGCATGGCTCGCAACACCGCACCTCCGAGGCGCGACAAGGGCGTTAATCCGTCCTAAACTGTACGAACTGGGTCACCTTGGACGGACCGATGACCGCACTGAAGCCGACATTCCCCGCGCCTGATCATGATCACGACCGCTGCACCGCGGACGGCATCGATCATGCCGAACGGGTCTGCGCCGGCCGAGCCCAAAATCTGACTCCGATCCGCCGCGAGGTTTTGCGAGTACTGCTGTCGAGCCACCGGCCGCTCGGCGCCTACGAGGTAATCGACGAGCTGGCGCGAAAGATGCCGCGGCCGGCGCCGATCACCGTCTACCGCGCGCTCGATTTCCTGATGCAAAACGGCCTGGTCCACCGGATCGAGAGCCGCAATGCCTTCCTGGCTTGCGGACAGGACCATAACGACGCGTCGGCCGTGGCCTTTCTGATCTGCGAATGCTGCGGCTCTGTCGGCGAAATCCCGGCCGCCGAGGTGGCCCAGAGCCTCAACGAGGCGGCGCGCCAGACCGGCTTCACGCCGAAGATTTCGGTGGTCGAGATCACCGGCGTCTGCGGGCATTGCCAAGCCGGCTGACGGGGTCTACGCCTTTTCAACTCAGGGAGGAGCGGCGCGCCGAGTGCGCACGCCCACGACAACACGGCGCCAAGCCGGAGGCACGATGACGTCTGATTTCCGGATTCAGTCCTTTGTCCAAATCTCAGATTGCAGCGGGCTCGCCCGGCGGTGAGCACCCAGGCCCGTTCATTGACCATCGGCGCGATGGCGCTGATGCTGCTGTGCTGCTTCTCCTGGGGCTTCAACCAGATCGCCGTGAAACTGGTGTTGCCTGAGGTCCCGCCCTTCCTGCAGGCGGCGATCCGCTCCTCCGGGGCCATCGTCGTCATCGTGGCAATTGCGCTGGCGCGCGGCGTCAAACTGTTCGAGCGCGACGGCACGCTGTGGGCCGGGATCGTTGCAGGGATCCTGTTCGGCCTCGAATTTGTTCTGATTTACAAAGGCTTGCTTCTGACCACGGCGTCGCGCGCGGTGGTCTTTCTGTATGTGGCGCCGTTCGTGGTGGCGCTCGGCTCCTATCAGTTCCTGGGTGAGCGACTGCGCCTGGTACAATGGGCCGGGCTGGCCCTGAGCTTTGTCGGCGTCGCGGTTGCGATCGGCGTGCCGCAGCCCAACGTCGACGCCAAGGTCATGCTTGGCGACCTGATGCAGGTCGGCGGCGGTATACTGTGGGCGGCCACCACGTTGCTGGTCAAAGCCACTCGCCTCGGCAAGGCGCCAGCTGAAAAAGTGCTTGGATATCAGGTCGCTACCTCGGTGCCGATCCTGTTCGCGGCCGCCTTCCTGTCGGGCGAGACTATCGCCCACACGCCCGGCCCTTTGTCGCTCGCCCTGATGGCGTATCAGATGTTCTGGGTGGTCGGACTGACGTTCCTGATCTGGTTCGGCTTGGTGAAGACCTATTCGGCCAGCAAATTGTCGTCATTCACCTTCATGACCCCTTTGTTCGGGGTAGCGGCGGGCTATCTGATCATGCACGACCCGCTGACTCCCGCGTTCGGCATTGCCGCGCTGCTGGTGATCGCCGGACTCTATCTGGTCAACCGGCCGGCCAAAGTTCCTGCGCCGATTGATCCATTGATGACTGTCACCAAAACCTGATATTCGGACCGCCATGAACAAGCTCGAAAATCCGCTGCTGGACGACGTCGCCGGACCGGCGCCGCGGCACCAAACCACGCAAGTCATGGTCGGCAACGTCGCGGTCGGCGGCGGCGCCCCGATCGTCGTGCAGTCGATGACCAACACCGACACGGCGGACGTCGAGGGCACCATCAGGCAGGTCGCCGCTCTGGCCCGCGCCGGCTCCGAGATGGTCCGCATCACCGTGGACCGAGAAGAGGCCGCCGCTGCTGTCCCGCATATCCGCGACGGCCTGCGCAAGCTCGGCCTGACGACGCCGCTGATCGGCGACTTCCATTATATCGGCCACAAGCTGCTCGCCGACTATCCGGCCTGCGCCGAGGCGCTCGACAAGTACCGGATCAATCCCGGCAATGTCGGCTTCAAGAACAAGCGCGACAGCCAGTTCACCGACATCGTCGAGATCGCGCTGAAGAACAACAAGGCGGTCCGCATCGGCGCCAATTGGGGCTCGCTCGACCAGGAGCTGCTTACCAAGCTGATGGACGAGAACGCCGCCTCGGCCAATCCGCGCGACGTCCGCGCCGTCACCCGCGAGGCGATGGTGCAGTCGGCGCTGCTCTCGGCCAAGCGCGCCGAAGAGATCGGCCTGCCGAAGAACAAGATGATCCTGTCCGCCAAGGTCTCGGCGGTGCAGGACCTGATCGCGGTGTATCAGGATCTCGCCGCGCGCTCAGACTACGCCATCCACCTCGGCCTCACCGAAGCCGGTATGGGCAGCAAGGGCATCGTCGCTTCGTCGGCCGCGCTCGGCATCCTGCTACAGCAGGGCATCGGCGACACCATCCGGATTTCGCTGACGCCCGAGCCCGGCGGCGATCGCACCAAGGAAGTGCAGGTCGCGCAGGAATTGCTGCAGACCATGGGCTTCCGCACCTTCGTGCCGCTCGTCGCGGCCTGCCCGGGCTGCGGCCGCACCACCTCGACCACGTTCCAGGAGCTGGCGCGCTCGATCCAGGACTTCATCCGCGACGAGATGCCGACTTGGCGCAGCCAGTATCCGGGCGTCGAGAACCTCAACGTCGCGGTGATGGGCTGCATCGTCAACGGGCCCGGCGAAAGCAAGCACGCCAATATCGGCATCTCGCTGCCCGGCACCGGCGAAACCCCGGCCGCCCCTGTGTTCGTCGACGGCGAGAAATTCCGCACCCTGCGCGGCGAGAACATCGCGGCCGACTTCAAGGCGCTGGTGATCGACTACATCGAACAGCGCTACGCGCCGACGCCGAGGCCCGGCGCTGCGCAGATGGTGCCGGCGGCGGAGTAGTCCGCCCGCTTTCGCCTTTGGCCGCGCGGCGCACCATGCTCCGACCGGCCTCAACGCTTGACGGCGCGCCCCGCCGATGGCGCGCCGGCGGCTTCGATGCGCCTCACCGTCTCGACCAATTGGCCGCGCAACTGCGGCCAACTCTGCGACAGTCCGAGATTATCCGGCCCGAAGGCGCCGGGCAGCATCTCCGAGATGCGGGCTTCCTCGATATGCTCGAGGTCGCCGCTGCACGAAAACACCACCGGATCGGTCCGCGCGATCTGGCCGGCCTCGAAGATGAGCTGGCGGCAACGTCCGCACGGCGTCACCACCTGTGTGACGTCAGGCGGCGTGCTGAACCTGAAGCCGACCACCGCGATCGCCTCGATGTCGTAATCGCCGGCGCTGTTGGCAGCCGTAATCGCCGCGACCTCCGCGCACATGCCGAGCCCATAAGCAGCGTTTTCCAGATTGGCACCGTGATAGAGGCGCTTGCTCCGGGTCCGCACCGCGGAGCCGACCGCGAAGCCCGAATAGGGCGCATAGGCATTGACCGAACTGCGGCGCGCGGTCTCGATCAACAGCCGGTCGGCCTCGCCGAGCTCCTCGAAATTTTGTCGCCGCATCGCCGCTCCTTGTGGTCGTTCAAAGCCATAACTCACTCAGGTTCCGGAAGACATTCCGCCCGAGCCCTTCAGCCGGGGCCGAACATCGCCGCCGCGAGCACCGCGGTCGCCAGAAGCATGGCAACCAAGGTCAGCGACCAGCCCAGCAGATAGTAATGCGTACGGTCGTCGACCACCTCGGCCAACCGCTTGGCTTCGCTCGTGAAGTCGTAAACCTCGCCCGTCTTACGGACGTGCCCGAGAAATTTCCAGCTCACCCTCACCACCAGGAAGCAAAGAAACATCGACAGCATGACGAGCGCAAACATGAACTGAGCGACGGTGAACTGGCCCGTTGTGAAATTGAGCGGATTTTTGTCCGCACGCGCAGCCGCGAAGAAGAACAGCAAAATGGTGATGAACGCGCCGTTGACCCGCATCAGGCCGTTGGCCTTGCCGTCGAGGATGTTGAGGATCGAATACAGCCAGGTGATCTGCTCCTTAATGGCCGCATTGCTTTTGTCGTGGAGACTGAGGCCCTTCGCAATCACTTCAGCGCCGCGATCTGGTCCGAAGAATGGAAAATCATGATGCATCGCCAAACCTCCATTTTGAAATGGGAGCGAGCATAGCGCCGAGATATGACGCTGCGCTACAAGATCGATGAATGTGTTCGGGTCGTCGATGCTGGTTGCGCTGACGAAGCAATGTTTCAAGGCCCGGAGCGGCAGCTCTGCCGCGGTTACTTTCGCAGCCGCCGCGACGCCGGGTAGTTGGTGACTTTCGGCACCCGGCCTTCGCGCAGCGCCTGCTGCATACCGCGCCAATACTCTGCCTGCATCAGCTCGGGATGGGCCTCGCGGAAGGCGCGGCGCAGATGCGGGTCGTCGATGCGCAGACCTTCCAGCATGTCGGACGGGCGAAATACCACGCCGTCCTCGAACTCGGCGATCGGTTCGTCGTCGCCCCGCACCTTGACGGCGGTCAGCGGCTCGACCGCGTCGTAGTCGAACAGATAGACCTTGCGGATGCGGCTGACGCCGTAGTTGCGGCCGTCGAGATCCTTGTTGAAGATGTCGGCCGCGGCGTTGTTCTTGATGCAGTCGCCGAGATTGATCACCGCGGCGCGGGCGTCGACCTGCTTGGCGGTCGACAGATACAAAGGCAGCGGCGTCAGCTTGATCTGCACGATCAGATGCCTGAACACCAGCGCGCCGCGCTCCAGGATCACGGTCTCGACGCCCGATTCCAGAAGCTCGTCGAGCAGATCTGGCGCGAACATCGAGCGCTCGAGACGGACGTTGGAATAGAGAATGTTGTCGAGCATCGAGCCGGCGCGGTCGATCTCGTGGACGAGATTGTACTTGCGCAGCACCTCGTCGAGCCCGTCGAAATAATCGAACTTGTAGTCGTCGGTCGGATGATCGCGGATGATCTTCAGCACATAGGCCGACGACGGCATCGTGAAGGCGATCGCCACCGTTCCCTTGAACCCCGGTGCGGTCGCGAGCTTCTCTTTGGTCTTCTTGTGCTCGGCCAGGATCTCGCTCATCACCGCGACCTTGCCGAGGTGATGGAAGCCGATGCAGCTATATTGCGTGCCGAGCGGTCGCTTCGGCATCAGTTCGTACAGCAGCCGCGCCAGCTCGTGATAGCGCGGATTGGTGGCGTGGTAATTCGCCAGCGTCGACGAGAACGCGAATTGCAACTCGTCGGAATCGGTCAGCACCGCATCGACCACGAGGCCGTCGTCCTCGTTGAGGATGGCGATCAGCAGCGGCAGCCAGCGCAGCGGCATGTCGCCGCGTTCGCGCAGCCGGATGCGGCCGACCAGACAGGCGCCGCGATTGCGGAAGAACCCGCTGTCGGCGATCTCGATCTTGGCGGGCTCACCGTCGCGCGGAGCGAAAGGCTCGAGCGCGGCATTGATCGCCTGCGCGGCCAGCACTGCGTCGCCGTACTGATCGCGCCAACGGCCGTTGAAGCCGGCGCCATCCAGGATGCTGCTGACCGCCTCTGCGGTGATCGGCAGAGTCGTCGTGAACGTCTTGAGAATGCCGGACGCAGCGGCAGGGCCGCGCCCGGTGCCGGTCTCGTAGGACACCGGGCGCCATTCGTCCGCGACCAGCTTGCGGCGCAGAGACTGCCAGAATGCAAAGGCAAAGTCGGCCTCGTAGCGGCCCTCGATCGCTGCCGACAGCTCGGCACCGGCGCTGCGCCACAGCGCTTCATCGGCCGCGAGCTCCGGCAGGCCGGACTTCAAGAGCGGTACCAGCTGATCGATCGACGTCGTATAAAGGCCGATACGGATCTTCGACAACCTCACCGTGGTGGCCCAGTCGCGCGCCTCGAACGCCGTCTTGGCGAGCGCCGGAATCCGCCGCGACACCGCGTAGTAATTGTCGAACGCCGACAGCACCACGCGCGCCAGCAGCCGCGCCTGATCGTCCGGATCTTCGGTGCGAAACAGTGCGTCGAGCAGATCGAAATCCGGCTCTGCGACCGCGGTGAGGCGGTCGATGCCGGACGTGGTGGCGGGTGAGGTGAGGTCGGTGGCGGTCATAGCAGCGGCGTGAAGCGCGGCCAAGCCGCGCATGGGAATGTCGGGTCGATCTAACAATCATCCTGCGTCTGCTCCCATGGCGGTGTGATCTGCCGCAAAAGCGCCGCCAGCCTGGCGCGAAACGATCGCAGCTCCCGCAACTTGTCGCAGGCGCAGCAAAGGAGGGACTGATGAAGCCATATGTCGTGTGCCTGATGGCATCGAGCCTCGACGGCAAGACGCTGCACAGCCGCTGGCGGCCGAAGGGCGCGGGCGGCGATCTGTTCGAACAGGTGCACGACGAGATTGCCGGTGACGCCTGGCTGATCGGCCGGACCACCGGCTCGGAATTCGCCAAGGGCCAGCCCTATCCGCAGACCAGCAGCGAGAGTTTTCCGCGCGAGCCGCATGTCGTCCGCAAGGATGCGGCCGCCTACGGGGTCGTTCTTGATGCCCGCGGCAAGATCGGCTGGAGCCGGGCCGATATCGGCGGCGATCCTATCGTGGTGGTGCTGACCGAACAGGTCGCCGATTCACACCTCGCCGGGCTGCGGCGAGAGGGTGTGTCCTACATCTTCGCCGGCAAGACCGAGCTCGACCTCGAGCTGGCGCTGGAAATTCTCAACCGTGAGCTCGGCGTCGAGCGCCTGCTGCTGGAAGGCGGCGGCACCACCAACGGCGCCTTCCTGCGTGCCGGGCTGGTCGACGAGCTCAATCTGATCCTGTGTCCAGCAATCGACGGCAGCCGCGGCGCACCATCGGTGTTCGATTCGCGTGAGGACGAGGGCGACGTCCGCGCCCCGGTGAGGGCATGAGCCTGAAG
>NZ_BADD01000446.1 GCF_000333455.1 Rhodopseudomonas sp. B29 | reverse complement strand
CGGCAAGCGCGAAGTAATTAGTTCGTTCCTGCCGAGGCCAGTATGCGGCAGTTTTGCAATCTGCAAACGACAAAACGGCAGGCTGCTTACTGTTTCGTTCTTCTGTCGCGCCGGCATGACATGAGGCGTCAACTCGGTATGCGATGAAGCGCCGCGACCGCCGCGTATTGTCGCGCACGACTGACAGGCCGACTGTCAACGCTCAATCCAAATCACACTAAGTGTATCAACGCAAAGGTAGTCCGGTGTGATGGACGTGACCCGTTCACCACTGATTCGGATTATTCATGCGCGACTGGAACTCGAAGGCGTTTGCATGTTTGACAGCGCGCCTGCGCGATGATGCGATGGGGCAGACAGAAGAACCGACATGCCCAGCGCACGGAACGTACTACACGAGCGACCACGCCTCCAGACGCGTCGCACCGATCATCCCAAGCCGCATTGGGAGCACGACGGCCACGACTGGCCGCATCGGCACTCCAGCTCGTTCGTTCACGCTGCAGGTTTGCGCTGGCATGTGCAGCAGATGGGCCGCGGCCCGGTGGTACTGCTGATTCACGGCACCAGCGCCGCAACGCATTCCTTCCGTGCCGTGGCGCCGCTACTCGCCGAGCATTTCACCATGGTGGTGCCCGATCTACCCGGCCACGGCTTCACCGAAACTCCCGATGCATCGCGCATGTCGCTGGACGCGATGGCCGATGGCCTCGCGCAACTCCTCCGCGGACTCGGTCATCGGCCGGTGATGGCGGCCGGGCATTCGGCCGGCGCTGCGGTGCTTGCACGAATGTGCCTCGACGGCGCGATCGATCCCGCCGCTTTGGTCAGCCTCAACGGCGCGCTGCTGCCGATCGGCGGCCGCGCTGGCAAGGTGATGCTGCCGCTGGCGCGACTACTCGCCTCGCGTGCGATCGTGCCGCGGCTGGTGTCCCGGTTCGGCCGCAACAAGGGCTTCGTCGAAAAGATGATCGCCGACACCGGCTCGACGCTGGATGCCGAAGGCGTCGATTACTATCGCCGCCTGGTCTGCAGTCCCGGCCATGTCGCAGCGGCGCTGACCATGATGGCGAGCTGGCAGCTCGAGCAACTCGCCGCCGAGCTGCCGCAGCTGAGGCCGCGTCTGTTGCTGATCGCCGGCGCCAACGACCGCACCATCGCCGCCAAGGACGCCGCGCGCGTGGCCGCGCTGGTGCCTGACTCCAGGATAGTGGTGATGCCGGGGCTCGGTCATCTGGCCCATGAGGAGCGTCCGGCGGAGACTGCCGGGATGATGATCGAACTCGGCCGCGAGCTCGGCTTGTTGCCGCGGATGCTGGCGGCGGCCGAGTAATCACGCTTCTCACCACCCGCGCACAAACGCGTGGGGAGGCGGCCGGCTGTCGCCAAACCGACGCAGTCCTGCGCTGGACTGCGGCCCGTTCGGACGCCCGCCGCAAAGGACCTCCTCGATGCGCCTGCTGTTTTCGCCCCGTCGCGCCGTGACGGCGCTGCTGTTCGCCGCCTTGCTGGCCGGAGCGCCGCCGGTCCACGCACAGGATGCCGGCGTGTCGGCGCAGGCCTCGGCACCCCACGGAAGCGACTCCGACAAGAGCGACAGCAAGGCGGTGAAGAGCGCCCCGGCCAGTGTCGATCTGCGCAAGCTGCCGCCGGACTCCATCACGAAACACAGCCTGACCCTGCAGGGTCGCAGCCTGTCGTTTACCGCGGTCGCGGGCTCGATCCGGCTTTATGACGAGAAGGGCGAGCCGCAGGTCGATCTCGCCTACACGGCCTATCTGCTCGACGGCACCGACCCGCGCACCCGGCCGGTGACCTTCCTGTTCAATGGCGGACCGGGCGCTTCCTCGGCCTGGCTGCAGCTCGGCGCCGCCGGGCCGTGGCGGCTGCCGATCGATCCGGCGCATGCGGTCGCCTCGGCGACGCCGGCGCTGGTGCCCAACGATCAGACCTGGCTGGACTTTACCGACCTCGTCTTCATCGATCCCGTCGGCACCGGCTACAGCCGGTTCATCGCCGGCGGTGACGACGTCCGCAAACATTTCTACTCGGTCGACGGCGACGCCTGGTCGCTCGCGGTGATGATCCGCCGCTGGCTGGAGAAGCACGACCGGCTACTGTCGCCCAAATACGTCGCCGGCGAAAGCTATGGGGGCATCCGCGGCCCGCGTGTGGTCCGCGAGCTGCAGACCAAGCAAGGTGTCGGCGTGCGGGGCCTCGTGCTGGTGTCGCCGCTGCTCGACTTCCGCGATTACTCCGGCTCCAGCCTGCTGCAATACGTCATCCGCTTGCCTACCATGGCGGCGGTGGCCCGGCAGCAAAAGGGCGGGATCGAGCGCGCGGATCTGGCCGATGTCGAGAACTACGCGCGCGGCGACTTCCTCACCGACCTGGTCAAAGGTGAAACCGACATCGCGGCGACGACGCGGCTCGCCGATCGCGTCGCGGCGCTCACCGGCATCGATCCGGCCGAGAGCCGGCGCCTTGCCGGCCGTTTCGGCACCGATGAATTCCGCCGCGCCTTCGACCGCGCCCATGGCCGTATCATCGGCCGCTACGACGCCACCATGTCGGGGCTCGATCCGTTCCCGGACTCCAGCGACTTCCATTTTGGCGATCCGTCCGAAAGCGGCCTGTTCGCGCCGCTGACCAGCGCTGCCATCGATCTGACCCGCAACACGTTGAAATGGAAGCCCGACGGCACCTATCAGCTGCTCAACGGCGCGGTCGCCGGCGCCTGGAATTTCGGCCGCGGCCGCGAGCCGGTGGAGTCGGTGACTCAGCTCCGCGAGATCCTCGCGACCGATCCAACTCTCAAAATCGTGGTCGCGCACGGCCTGTTCGATCTGGCCACGCCGTATTTCGGCAGCCAGATCGCGCTCGATCAGTTGCCGCCGTCGTTGACCGCGGGTCGCGTCAAGCTCGTCACCTGGCCGGGCGGCCATATGCTGTACGCCCGCGACACCGCCCGCACCGGGCTGCGCAGCGAAGCCGAAGCGCTGATGAAGTAACTGCTAGGTGGTCGGCAGCTTGGCCTTCAGCGCGTAGAGCGCATCCAGCGCCTCGCGCGGGGTCAGCTCGTCGGGATGCAGCGCTTTCACCGCCTCGATGAGCGCGTCGGCTTCGCTCGGCGGCGCCGGCTCGGCCGGCGCGCGGGCCGTGATGGCGAACAGCGGCAGATCGTCAATCAGCGTCTTGGGCTGGCCGCGATCATTGGCTTCGAGCTTTGCCAGCACCGTTTTCGCACGATCACCACCGACGGCGGCGGCCCGGCCAGCTTGGGACCTGGATGCCATAGGAGCCGTCGCGGGAGCCCGGCAGCACCTCGTGAAGGAACACCACCTCGCCGCGCCATTCCTTGACCCGCACCGTGGCGTTGAACAGCCGCGGCAGCTTGGCCGACAGCGCGGTGAGCTCGTGATAATGCGTGGCGAACAATGCGCGGCAGCGATTCTGTTCGTGCAGATGCTCGATCGCCGCCCATGCGATCGACAGGCCGTCGAAGGTCGCGGTGCCGCGGCCGATTTCGTCGAGGATCACCAGGGCGCGTTCGCCGGCCTGATTGAGGATCGCGGCGGTCTCGACCATCTCGACCATGAAGGTCGAGCGGCCCCGCGCCAGATCGTCGGCGGCGCCGACGCGGGAGAACAACCGGTCGACGATGCCGATCCGCGCCCGGCTCGCCGGCACGTAGCTGCCGATCTGCGCCAAGAGCGCGATCAGCGCGTTCTGGCGCAGGAAGGTCGACTTACCCGCCATGTTCGGACCGGTCAGCAGCCAGATCTGGCCGTTCTTCTGCGCCGGCCCGGGCGACAGGTCGCACGCATTGGCGATGAACGGTTCGCCGGCCTTCTTCAGGGCCTGCTCGACCACCGGATGCCGGCCACCTTCGATCGCAAAGCCCAGCGAATCGTCGACCTCGGGCCGCACGT
Organism: Rhodopseudomonas sp. B29; assembly: GCF_000333455.1. GTDB lineage: Bacteria > Pseudomonadota > Alphaproteobacteria > Rhizobiales > Xanthobacteraceae > Rhodopseudomonas. Next base: position 1,035 of record NZ_BADD01000446.1, on the reverse strand, counting down.
AGTTGTCGTCGTGCGCCAGCTTGGCCAGCGCGGTGGCGACATCGAGCTGCGCGAACGCATGCGCGGCGGCGCGCAGATCGTCGCCGGCGTCGTTGATCAGTCCGGCCAGCCGCTCGAAGATTTCCAGCTCGAGCCCGAGCGCGCGGTCGCCCGCATTGGCGATCTTGGCCTCGATTTCGCCAAGCTCGGCGGTGGTGAAGCGGATCTGCCCGGCCAGCGTCTGACGATGGATGAAGGTGGCGTTCAGCGGCGGCGCCAGCAGCTTGTCGCCATTCTGGGCAGAGACCTCGACGAAGTAACCGAGCACGTTGTTGTGCCGGATCTTCAGCGCCTTGACGCCGGTCTCGTCGGCGTAGCGCGCCTGCATGGCGGCGACGACCAGCCGCGAGGCGTCGCGCAGCTTGCGGGTCTCGTCAAGTGCCGGCTCGTAGCCTTCACGGACAAAGCCGCCGTCGCGCTTGAACAGCGGCAGATCGTCAGCCAGCGCCCGCGTGAGTTCTGCGCACAGATCTCGTGACGGTCGCTGCAGCGCCGCCATCGCCACGGCGATCTCCGCCGGCGGCTCGGCCAGTCGTGACAGCTCCGCCAGCGCCTGATCGGCGGCCGAGATTCCGGCGCACAGCGCCGCCAGATCGCGCGGCCCGCCGCGGCCGAGCGACAGCCGCGCCAGCGCTCGTGCCAGATCGGGCGCCGCCCGCAGCGCGCTACGGATCGTCTCGCGCAGCACGGGCTCGGCCACGAACGTTTCGACCGCATCGAGCCGCCGCGCGATCGCCGCCGCGTCGGTCAACGGCGCGGCCAGCCGCTGCGCCAAGAGGCGGGAGCCGGCGGCCGTGACGGTGCAGTCGATGGCGTCGAGCAGCGAGCCGCGACGCTCGCCCGCCAGTGTTCTCGTCAGTTCGAGATTGGCGCGGGTCGCCGGATCGATCGCCATGGTGGTGCCGACCGCTTCGCGCGACGGCGGCGACAGCGGCGGACGCTTACCCAGTTGCGTTCGGTCCACATAGGTGACGCAGGCCGCAGCCGCGGTCGCTT
>NZ_BADD01000447.1 GCF_000333455.1 Rhodopseudomonas sp. B29 | reverse complement strand
ATGATGCGCGGATCAGATCTGGCGTTCGACCAGCTTGAGCTTGAGATTGGCGATTGCCTCGGAGGGGTTGAGGCCCTTCGGGCAGACCTTGGCGCAGTTCATGATGGTGTGGCAGCGATAGATGCGGAACGGATCCTCGAGATTGTCGAGGCGCTCGCCGGTAGCTTCGTCGCGGCTGTCTTCGACCCAGCGGGTCGCCTGCAGCAGCGCGGCCGGGCCGAGGAAGCGGTCCGAATTCCACCAGTAGCTCGGGCACGAGGTCGAGCAGCAGGCGCACAGGATGCATTCGTAGAGACCGTCGAGCTTCTCGCGGTCTTCGTGGCTCTGGCGCCATTCCTTTTGCGGCGTCGGCGTCACGGTCTGCAGCCAGGGCTGGATCGAAGCGTACTGCGCGTAGAAGTTCGTGAGGTCGGGTACGAGATCCTTCACCACCGGCTGATGCGGCAGCGGGTTGACCTTGACGGCGTCGCCACGGACGTCGTCCATCGCCTTGGTGCAGGCGAGCGTGTTCTCGCCGTCGATGTTCATGGCGCAGGAGCCGCAGACGCCTTCGCGGCAGGAGCGGCGGAAGGTCAGCGTCGGATCGATGTTGTTCTTGATCCAGATGAGTCCGTCCAGAACCATCGGGCCGCAATCGTGCTTGTCGACGTAGTAGGTGTCGACGCTCGGGTTCTTGCCGTCGTCCGGATTCCAGCGATAGACGCGGAACTCGCGAACTTCGCTCGCGCCTTCCGGCTTCGGCCAGGTCTTGCCGCCGGTGATCTTCGAATTCTTCGGAAGTGCGAATTCAACCATGTCGTTGCCTCTGGCTCTGTTCGTCATTGCCGGGCTTGACCCGGCAATCCATCTTCTTGCGAAGAGCGATGGATGCCCGGGTCAAGCCCGGGCATGACGATCTAGGATCAGTACACACGCGCCTTCGGCGGAATGTACTGGACGTCGTTGGTCATCGTGTAGTCGTGCACCGGGCGATACTCGATGGTGGTATCGCCCTTGTCGCCGAGCCAGGCCAGCGTGTGCTTCATCCACTGCGCGTCGTCGCGATTGGGGAAGTCCTCGCGGGCGTGGGCGCCGCGGCTCTCGGTGCGGTTGGCGGCGGAGTTCATCGTCACCACCGCTTGCACGATCAGGTTGTCGAACTCCAGCGTCTCGATCAAATCCGAATTCCACACCAGCGAACGGTCCGAGACGCCGATGTCGCCGATACCGCCGTGCACTTTGGCGATCAGGTCCTTGCCTTCGGCGAGCACTTCACCGGTGCGGAACACCGCGCAGTTGTTCTGCATCACGTGCTGCATGCGCTCGCGCAGCTTGGCGGTCGGGGTGCCGCCCTTGGCGTAGCGGTACTTGTCGAGCCGCGACAGCGACAGCTCGGCCGAGTCGGCCGGCAGCTCGGGCTGCTTGCCGTTCGGTACCAGCTTCTCGGCGCAGCGCAGCGCCGCGGCGCGGCCGAACACCACGAGGTCGATCAGCGAGTTGGAGCCGAGGCGGTTGGCGCCGTGCACCGACACGCAGGCGGCTTCGCCGAGCGCCATCAAGCCGGGCACCACTGCGTTGTCGTCGCCATCCTTCTTGGTGACGACTTCACCGTGGAAGTTCGTGGGAATGCCGCCCATGTTGTAGTGCACGGTCGGCAGGATTGGGATCGGCTCGCGGGTGACGTCGACGCCGGCGAAAATTCGTGCCGATTCCGAGATGCCCGGCAGACGCTCGGCCAGCACTTCCGGCGCCAGATGGTCGAGGTGCAGGAAGATGTGATCCTTCTTCTTGCCGACGCCGCGGCCTTCGCGCATTTCGATCGTCATCGCGCGCGAGACGACGTCGCGCGACGCCAGATCCTTGGCGGACGGCGCGTAGCGCTCCATGAAGCGCTCGCCCTCGGAATTGACGAGGTAACCGCCTTCGCCGCGCGCACCTTCGGTGACGAGGCAGCCCGACCCGTAGATGCCGGTCGGGTGGAACTGCACGAACTCCATGTCCTGCATCGGAAGGCCGGCCCGCAGCGCCATGGCGCCCCCGTCACCCGTGCAGGTGTGCGCCGAGGTGGCACGGACGCGTAGGCGCGGCCATAGCCGCCGGGTGGCCAGGATCGTGGTCTGGGCGCGGAAGCGATGCAGCGTGCCGTCGTCGAGCTTCAGCGCGACGACGCCGCGGCAGGTGCCCCTGATCGTCCATGATCAGGTCGATGGCGAAGAATTCGATGTAGAACTCGGCCGAGTGGCGCAGCGCCTGGCCGTACATCGTGTGCAGCATGGCGTGACCGGTACGATCCGCCGCCGCGCAGGTGCGCTGCGCCTGACCCTTGCCGAAATCCATCGTCATGCCGCCGAACGGCCGCTGATAGATCTTGCCGTCCTCGGTGCGAGAGAAAGGCACGCCCCAATGCTCGAGCTCGTAGACCGCGTCCGGGGCGTTGCGCACCATGTACTCGATGGCGTCCTGGTCGCCGAGCCAGTCCGACCCCTTGACGGTGTCGTACATGTGCCAGCGCCAATCGTCCTTGTGCATGTTGCCGAGCGAGGCCGAGATGCCGCCCTGCGCCGCAACCGTGTGCGAGCGGGTCGGAAACACCTTGGTGATGCAGGCGGTGCGAAGCCCGGCTTCGCTGCAGCCGACCACCGCGCGCAGGCCCGCGCCGCCGGCGCCGACGACGACGACGTCGTAGGTGTGATCCTCGATCGGGTAGGCGTGGCCGCCCACGGCCGGTGCGCCGTTGCCGTTCGCCGCCATGCTCTTACACTCCGGATGCCAGTTTGAAGATCGCGAAAATCGCCGCCAGCGCGACGGCGATCGAGAAGAAATTGTTGGCCATGATGGTGACCAGCTTGAGCTTCTCGTTCTGTACGTAGTCCTCGATCACCACCTGCATGCCGATCTTCATGTGGACCGCGGAGGCGATGATGAACAAGATCATGATCAGCGAGATCAGCGGCGAACCGAGTATCTGCGCGGCGCCGGCCTGATTACGGCCGAGCAGCATCATGATCACGACGATGACCGGCAGGATCAGCAGCGTCATGGCGACGCCGGTGATGCGCTGACGCCAGAAGTCGCTGGTGCCCGAATGAGCGGCGCCGAGCTTGCGGACCTTGCCCATCGGGGTGCGCATGGTGTTGGCGCTGCGCGGCGCGTTGCCGTGGGATTCTTCGATGCTCATCGGGCAACTCCCATCGAGAACGCGACGACCCAGAGCAACACCGTCAGCGTGACGCCGCCGATCAGCGCCGCCCAGGTGAGCCATTCGCGGTCGGCGGACTTGAAGCCGTAGCCGAGGTCCCAGATGAAATGCCGAATGCCGCTGAGCAGATGATGCATCAGCGCCCAAGTGTAGCCGAACAGGACCAGCCGGCCGATCCAGCTGCCGGTGAACGCCTGGACGGTGGCGTAGTTGGTGGGGCCGGCGGCGCAGGCGATCAGCCACCACGCCAAGAGCAGGGTGCCGAAATACAGCGCGATGCCGGTGGCGCGGTGGACGATGGACAACGCCATCGTCAGGCTCCAGCGGTAGGTCTGCATATGCGGCGAGAGCGGTCGTTCGATCCTGGTGGTCATCAGCGGCTTTTATGTTGGAGCTGCTTGAGGGCGGGAGCCTCGGTGTCGAAGGTGTCTGCTGTTTGTTTTTAGAAGTTCTAGTGGTCAGACGTGCCCGCCGTCGCCACGATGCTGGCGCGAAGGCGCCCCTATTTACGAAGTGCATCCATTCAGCGCAACGGCGAAGTGACAAAGACAGGACACCAATTCATTCTTTCAAGCATATGGCTTCGCAGTGTGAAGACAAGTTGTCAGTCGCGGTCCGGTAGCTTGGCGCTGAAGGTCGATTCACAAACCCGACCTCGTGCAAACACGAAGCGCCCGCGGTAGGGGTTGTTCCTGGAGCACTTCGATGACCCACGATCACGGCCACGGCCATGAAGCCCACGCCGCTTCGCACGCCCATGCCCATTCGCACCGGCACACTGGTGGCCATAGCCATGCGGGCGCCGGACACAGCCATGCGCCGGCCGATTTCGGTCGGGCCTTCGCAATCGGCATCGCGCTGAACATCGCTTTCGTGGTGGCCGAAGGGCTCTTCGGCTATTTCGGCAACTCGATGGCCCTGATCGCCGACGCCGGCCACAACCTGTCCGACGTGCTCGGGCTGGCGTTGGCCTGGGGCGCCGCGGCGCTGTCGAAGCGGCCGCCATCGGCCCACTACACCTACGGGCTTCGCGGCTCGTCCATCCTGGCTGCTCTGTTCAACGCGGTGTTTCTGCTGCTGGCGGTCGGCGCCATTGCCTGGGAGGCCGTGCTGCGGCTGTTCAATCCCGAGCCGGTGGCCAGCGTCACCATGATGGTGGTTGCGGGGATCGGCGTCGGCATCAATGCGGTGACAGCCTGGCTGTTCGCCTCCGGCCGCGACAGCGACCTCAACATCCGCGGCGCCTATCTGCACATGGCGGCCGACGCCGGCGTGTCGGTCGCGGTGGTGCTGGCCGGTCTGGTCATTCTCTTCACCGGCTGGACCTGGCTCGATCCGGTCGCCAGCCTCGCGGTCGCGGTTGTCATCGTCTGGGGTACCTGGGGCCTGCTGCGCGATTCGGCCGCGATGTCGCTCGACGCCGTGCCGCGCGGCATCGATCCGGTCGCCGTACGGGACTTTCTGGCGAGCCGCCCCGGCGTCGCCCAGGTTCACGATCTGCATATCTGGCCGATGTCGACCACCGAGGTGGCGCTGACCTGCCATTTGCTGATCCCGACCGGCGCGCCCGGCGACGGCTTCCTGATCGAGCTGGCGCACGAGCTGCAGCACGATTTCGGCATCGCCCACGCCACCGTGCAGGTCGAGACCGACCCGCAGACGCCCTGCGCGCTGGCGCCGGACCACGTGGTTTAGGCGGCCGCTACAGCCGCTCGATCACCACCTCGCGGCTGAGCCGTTCGACATCGGCGGGACGGCAGAGTTCGGTGCCGTGCATCGTGAGCGACGCCGACCCCGCAGCGAGGCCGAGGCGGAACGCGTCTTCGAGCGGACGGCCCTGCACCAGCGCATGGGTGATGGCGCCATGGAAGCTGTCCCCAGCACCGACGGTGGAAATCGCCGTGACCGGCAGCGCCGGCGAGCGCAGCGCGACATCCTTGGTGATCAGCACGGCGCCCAGATGCCCCAGCGACAGTGCCACGATCTCGACCTCGCCGCGGTCGATATGCTGCCGCGCCGCCTCGACCCAATCGCGCTCGCTGGACAGCGGCCGACCCGCCAGACCCTGCATCTCCCGCAAATTCGGTTTGATCAGCGTGACGCCGTGCTTCAGCGCCTCGACCAGCGGCTCGCCGGACGTATCGAGGAAAAACTTCGCACCGAGCCGCTTCGTCACCGCCGCAGCGCGCGCATAAAAATCCGCCGGCACGCCGGGCGGCAGGCTGCCGGAGCCGACCACGATTCTGGGTGCGGGCACAGTGGCGGCGAGGGTGGTCAGCATGGCGTGCCACTCGGGCTCTGCCAGCGTCTGACCCGGCAGCACGAAGCGATATTGTGCGCCGGTGTCGTTCTCGGTGACGGAGAAATCTTCGCGGGTTTCGGCCTCGACCTCGACGACGCGCGTCGGAATGCGCTCGCGCGCCAGCAGGCTGGTGAGCAACTGGCCGGTGAAGCCGCCGGCCGGGTAGATCGCCTCGACGCTGCCGCCGAAGCGCCGCACCACCCGCGCCACATTGATGCCGCCGCCACCCGGATCGCGCGTCGCCGCCACGCAACGCAGCTTGCGGCTCGGTACCATTTTCTCCACGGAGGTCGACAGGTCGAGCGCTGGATTGGGCGTCAACGTCACGATATCGACCATCGTGGGAGGGTCTCCGACGGTGTGAGGAAGCGCGGCAGGCGAACGAGGCAACATCGAGCGGCAGCCTCGACGGGACGGGGGATTCAATTTGGCGTCCCGGCCCGGCGCTGCCGTTGACGCCCATCAAAAGCACCGACGCGAAAGTGCTCTGCGCGGCTTCTCAGCCGTCATGGCCGGGCTCGTCCCGGCCAACCACGTCTTGCCACGCAGTGAGGCCCAATTCGTGGATGGCCGCGACAAGCGCGGCCATGACGGCGAAAATCAAACCTCAATGCGACATCAGCACAGGGACAGTCATCGACTTCAGCATCTCGCGGGTGACGCCGCCGAGGACGAATTCACGCAGGCGCGAATGGCCGTAGCCGCCCATCACCAATAGGTCGGCCGACGAATCGGCGACGTGCGACAGGATCGAGGCGGCGACGCCGACGTCCGGCGCGGTGATGGTTTTGACGTCGAGCTTGATGCCGTGGCGTGCCAGATGATTGGCCATCTCGATGCCGCGCAGCTCGTTGGGATCGCGCACCTTGTGGTCGCGCACGATCAGCAGCTCGACGGCGCCGGCGCGGCGCAGCAGTGGCCGGGCATCGTTGATCGCACGCGTCGCCGCACGGCTACCGTCCCAACAGCAGACGATTCGGTCGAGCTTCAGCGCCGCCTTCTGGATATAGGGCACGATCAGCACGGGGCGTCCGGAGTCGAACAGCACCTGCTCGATCAGGATGTCGTTGTCGCCCTCTTCGGCGTCCGACTGCATGATGATCGACAGATCGAAGCGCCGCGCCATCTTGGGGAAGCGGCCGGGCGTGCCGTAGGCCGTCTCGAGCAGATGATGTTCGGCCGAGACGCTTTGGCGCCGGCAGTTCTCTTCGAATTGCCCGATCGCTGCTTTGGCGGCGGCTTCGCTGGCCGCGATCATCTGGTTGATCACGTCGGACGGGAAATCCGGCATGGTGAAGTTCGGCAGCGCGTCGTAGGCGAAGCACACGCCGGCGATGTGGGCGTCGAACATCTGCGCGACGCCGATCGCGAATTCACTGATGCGCTGGCGCGGCGTGTTGCGCTCGAGATTGACGATGAGATCCTTGATCATGGTCGTGCTCCCCGCAGTTTCGTGGTGTTGCCGATTGCTATAGCGCGTCTGCCGCTAGGCTCATTTGCGTTGGGTCAGTGTGCGATGGGTCAGTTGGCGCGCGAGCGATAGCGCGGCGACGCAGGTATAATGTTGCGCTGAGTCAAGGTGGCATCAGCGTGGCGGTTGGCCGAAGCCTTCGGCGCCGAGCAGCGGCACGAAACGGACTTCGGCCAGAGTCTCTTCGTAGAAATCGGCTTCACCCTGGCGGGTGACACGGACCAGTCGCTGCATGTCGTCGCTCGGCCCAACAGGCATCACCAGCCGGCCGCCGATGATCAGCTGCCGCTTCAGCGAGGCCGGCACCTGCGGGCCGCCGGCCGCCACCACGATCGCCGCAAAGGGCGCATGTTCGCGCCAACCCAGCGTGCCGTCGCCGCAGCGCAGATGCAGATTGCGGATGCCGAGCCGGCCAAGCACCGCCGCTGCCGCATCGGCCAAAGTGTCGATACGCTCGACCGAAAACACTTCCGCCGCCAGTTCAGCCAGCACTGCGGCCGCGTAGCCGGAGCCGGTGCCGATTTCCAGCACACGTTCGCCGCCTGTCAGCCCGAGCGCCTCGGCCATCAGCGCGACGATGTAGGGCTGCGACATGGTCTGCCCGGCGGCGATCGGCACCGGGGCATCGTCATAAGCAAAAGCGCGCTTGTCGGCGGGCAAGAAAGCCTCGCGCGGCACCCTGCGCATCGCCGCCAGCACGCGCGGATCGCGCACGCCGCGGGCGGCGATCTGCTCGGTCACCATCCGGTCACGCTGCAGCGCAAATGACGCTTCGCTGGGCGAGTCCGCAGCCGTCATGACGCTTCTCCTCGAGCCCGTCGACCGGAGTGGACGCGAGCCCGCCGCAATCGGGTGGGAGACTTGTGCATCCGCGCCGACGCAACCCACGATATTCGATTTTGTTCGTCCTGGGTACGGCACCAACGCGACAGGAGACGACGCTGCCTTACGCTTCGATCGACGATCTGCCGCCGGCGCTGCAGGTGCGGCTTCCACTCCACGCGCAGCAGATCTACATCGCGGCGTTCAACAACGCCTTTGCCGAATATGCCGAGCGCGGCCCCGAGGAGCAGGAGGCGACCGCCCACCGCGTCGCCTGGGCGGCGGTGAAGAAGCAGTATCGCAAGGACGGCGAACGCTGGATCGCGCGCCAGCCGGGCTGATATTGGCGAAGGGACTTAGCGGCCCCGCGCGATACGGCCTTGCAGCTTGCGACGCACCGCGTGCGCAGCTTCCTGCGCTGCGCCGCCGATGATGATCATCAGGAAGT
>NZ_BADD01000448.1 GCF_000333455.1 Rhodopseudomonas sp. B29 | reverse complement strand
AGGGGAGCTGCGCGGCTGCCCCTTTCCCAAACAGGCAAAAATTGGTTCAAGGGGGCAGAACAGACTCTCCAGGAGGAACGCATGCGCACGATCGGTCATTTCATCGCGCAAAGGAGGTCGCGGGCAAGTCGGGTCGCTTTGCCGACGTGTTCGAGCCGATGACCGGTGAGGTCCAGGCCAAGGTTGCGCTCGCCACCAAGGCCGAGATGCGCGCTGCGGTCGAAAATGCCGCCGACGCCCAGGTGGCGTGGGGCGCGACCAATCCGCAGCGCCGCGCCCGGGTGCTGATGAAGTTTCTCGAACTTGCGCAGCGCGATTACGACAAGCTCGCCGAGTTGCTGGCGCGCGAGCACGGCAAGACCATTCCGGACGCCAAGGGCGACATCCAGCGCGGCCTCGAGGTCGTCGAATTCGCCTGCGGCATCCCGCATCTGATGAAGGGCGAGTACACCGAGGGCGCCGGCCCCGGCATCGACATCTATTCGATGCGCCAGCCGCTCGGCGTCGTCGCCGGCATCACGCCGTTCAACTTCCCGGCGATGATTCCGATGTGGAAGTTCGCCCCGGCGATCGCCTGCGGCAACGCCTTCATCCTCAAGCCCTCGGAGCGCGATCCCGGCGTGCCGATGGCGCTGGCCGAGCTGATGATCGAGGCCGGCCTGCCGCCGGGCGTGCTCAACGTCGTCAATGGCGACAAGGAAGCTGTCGACGCCATCCTCGACGATCCGGACATCCGCGCTGTGGGCTTCGTCGGCTCGTCGCCGATCGCGCAGTACATCTACGAGCGCTCGGCCGCGACCGGCAAGCGCTGCCAGTGCTTCGGCGGCGCCAAGAACCACGCCATCGTGATGCCCGACGCCGACATGGACCAGACCGTCGACGCGCTGATCGGCGCCGGCTATGGCTCGGCCGGCGAGCGCTGCATGGCGATCTCGGTCGCGGTGCCGGTCGGCAAGGCCACCGCCGACAAGCTGATGGAAAAGCTGATCCCGCGCGTCGAGTCGCTGAAGATCGGCCCGTCGACCGATCCGACCGCCGACTACGGTCCGCTGGTGACCAAGGAAGCGCTGGAGCGGGTCAAGAACTACGTCGAGATCGGCGTCAAGGAGGGCGCCAAGCTCGCCGTCGACGGCCGCGGCTTCAAGATGCAGGGCTACGAGAACGGCTTCTACATGGGCGGCTGTCTGTTCGACAACGTTACCAAGGACATGCGGATCTACAAGGAAGAGATCTTCGGCCCGGTGCTGAGCGTTGTGCGCGCTAACGACTACGCCGAGGCGCTGGCGCTGCCGTCGGACCACGACTACGGCAACGGCGTCGCGATCTTTACCCGTGACGGCGACGCTGCCCGCGACTTCGCCGCCAAGGTCAATGTCGGCATGGTCGGCATCAACGTGCCGATCCCGGTACCGATCGCCTACTACACGTTCGGCGGCTGGAAGAAGTCCGGCTTCGGCGACCTCAACCAGCACGGCCCGGATTCGGTGCGGTTCTACACCAAGACCAAGACCGTCACCTCGCGCTGGCCGTCGGGCGTCAAGGAAGGCGCGGAGTTCAGCATTCCGCTGATGAAGTAAGCGCGGGCTGCGATGCAGTTCGATCTCAACGAAGACCAGCGCGCCATCCAGCAGATGGCGCGCGATTTCGCGGCCGAGAAGATCGCGCCCCATGCGCTGAAGTGGGACGAAGACAAGCACCTGCCGCTGGACGTGATCAGGCAGGCGGCTTCGCTCGGCATCGGCGGCATTTACATCAAGGACGACGTCGGCGGCAGCGCGATGACGCGGCTCGACGCTGCGCTGATCTTCGAAGCGCTGGCGACCGGCTGCCCGGCGGTGTCGGCGTTTATCTCCATCCACAACATGGCCGCGTGGATGATCGACAGCTACGGCAACGAAGACCAGCGGCAGCGCTGGTTGCCGAAGCTGTGCAACATGGAGCTGATCGCCAGCTATTGCCTCACCGAGCCTGGTTCGGGCTCGGACGCCGCGGCGCTGCGCACCCGCGCGGTGCGCGACGGTGATTACTACGTGCTCAACGGGCAGAAGCAGTTCATCTCCGGCGCCGGCGAAAACGATCTCTACGTGACCATGGTGCGCACCGGCGCCGATGGGCCGTCGGGCATCTCGACGCTGGTGATCGAGCGTGACACGCCCGGCCTGTCGTTCGGCGCCAACGAGCGCAAGATGGGCTGGAACGCCCAGCCGACCCGCGCGGTGATGTTCGACAATGCCCGGGTGCCGGTGGCCAATCGCCTCGGCGATGAGGGGATCGGATTCAAGATCGCGATGGCCGGGCTCGACGGCGGCCGGCTGAATATCGGCGCGTGTTCGCTCGGTGGTGCGCAGGCCGCGCTCGACAAGGCGCTCAGCTACACCAAGGACCGCAAGGCGTTCGGCAAGCGGCTCGACGAATTCCAGGCGCTGCAGTTCAGGCTCGCCGACATGGCGACCGAACTTGAAGCCGCACGCACGCTATTGTGGCGGGCCGCGGCGGCGCTCGACCGGAAGGATGTCGACGCCACCAAGCTGTGCGCGATGGCCAAGCGCTTCGCCACCGACGCCGGTTTCGAAGTCGCCAATCAGGCGCTGCAGTTGCACGGCGGCTACGGCTATCTGGCCGAATACGGCGTCGAGAAGCTGGTGCGCGATCTGCGGGTCCACCAGATCCTCGAAGGCACCAACGAGATTATGCGGTTGATCGTGGCCCGCAAGCTGCTCGAGGGAAATCGATGAATATCGCGGTGACCGAGCCGGACCTGATCGTCCGCCGCGAAGGCTCGGCCGGCGTCATCCGTCTCAACCGTCCCAAGGCCATCAACGCGCTGACGCTGGAGATGACCCGCGGCATCGACAAGGCGCTCGATGAATTCGGCGCCGATCCGGACGTTGCGCTGATCCTGGTCGAGGGAGCCGGCGAACGCGGTCTGTGCGCGGGCGGCGACATCGTCGGGCTCTACAACAGCGCCCGCGAAGGCGGCGACCTCGGGCCGGTGTTCTGGCGCGAGGAGTACATCGTCAACGCGCGCATCGCCAAGTACGCGAAGCCATATGTCGCCTTCATGGATGGCCTGGTGATGGGCGGCGGCGTCGGCATTGCCGGTCACGGCAGCCACCGCATCGTCACCGATAAGACCAAGATCGCCATGCCGGAAGTCGGCATCGGATTTTTTCCGGATGTCGGCGGCACCTGGTTGCTGACCCGCGCGCCTGGCGAGATCGGCACGTACTTCGCGCTGACGGCCGAGATCATGAGCGGCGCCGACGCCATCCATGCACGCTTCGCCGACCTCTATGTGCCGACGTCGCGCTGGGCGGAGCTGCGCCAGTCGCTCACCGATGCGCCGCGTGGCGCCAGTGGCGATCAGGTCAGCGGCCTGATTGCGCGCTTTGTGGAGACGCCTGCGCCCGGGCCGGCTCAGCAGAATCAAGCGATCATCGATCGTTGCTTCGCAGGTGACACGATCGAGAATATCTTTGCGGCGCTGGAACGCGACGATTCCGACTTCGCCGCAGCCGCGCTGAAGACAATGCGGACCAAGTCGCCAACCAGTTTGAAGGTGACGCTGAAGTTGCTGCGTCAGGCGCGTGTGGCACGATCACTCGAAGAATGCCTAGTGCACGAATATCGCGCGGCGCTGCAAGTGTTCGTCAGCGAGGATTTCGTCGAGGGCGTGCGTGCCGCGGTGATCGACAAGGATCGCAATCCGAAGTGGCGGCCTGCTAGTATCGCCGAGGTCACGCCGGAGATCGTAGATCGTTACTTCGCCGATCGCGACGCACAAGAATTGAAATTTCCCGGCTAAAGACCGGGAGCATCGGGGAACGAAGGGGAGGGACATGACGAACATCGCATTCATCGGTCTCGGCAATATGGGCGGCCCAATGGCCGCCAATCTGGTCAAGGCCGGCTTCAAGGTGAACGGCTTCGATCTCGTCGCCGCATCCTGCGACGCTGCAAAAGCTGACGGCGTCGAGATCGCGCAGACCGCGATCGATGCCGTGAAAGGTTCAGACGTCATCGTCACCATGCTGCCGGCCGGCAAGCACGTGCTGGCGGTGTGGAACGAGATCCTGCCGCACGCCGACAAGGGCGTGCTGATCATCGATTGCTCGACCATCGATGTCGACAGCTCGGTGCAGGCGCACGCGCTTGCCGCCAAGCACGGCGCTGCGTCCGTCGACGCGCCGGTCTCGGGCGGCACCGGTGGCGCCAAGGCGGCGACGCTGACCTTCATGGCCGGTGGCAGCGACGCGGCGTTCGCCGCGGCCAAGCCGGTGCTGGAGAAGATGGGCAAGAAGATCGTCCATTGCGGCGGCGCCGGCGCCGGCCAGGCGGCGAAGATCTGCAACAACATGATCCTCGGCATCTCGATGATCGCGGTCGGCGAAGCCTTCACGCTCGCCGAAAAGCTCGGCCTGTCGCATCAGGCGCTGTTCGACGTCGCCTCGACCTCGTCGGGCCAGTGCTGGTCGCTGACGACCTATTGTCCGGTGCCCGGCCCGGTGCCGACCTCGCCGGCCAACAACGGCTACAAGCCGGGCTTCGCCTCGGCGCTGATGCTGAAGGACCTCAAGCTGTCGCAGGAGGCGGCGAAAACCTCCGGCGCCGCTACCCCGCTCGGCGCCCACGCCGCGGAGCTTTACACGGCGTTCGAACAAGCCGGCCACGGCGGCACGGACTTTTCCGGGATCATCAACTACCTGCGCGAGCAGGGAAGGAAGTAGTAGCCTGCACTGAGTCGTCATCCTGAGGTGCTCGCCCGCAGGGCGAGCCTCGAAGGATGCGGCTCCGAGTGCCTGCGGCCATCCTTCGAGGCCTCGGCTTCGCCCTGCGGGCTTCGCCGCGGCACCTCAGGATGACGTCTCGTTTGTAGTTGCTCTTTCAGAACAATGAGGGCGTCATGACCACATTTCAGCAAGCCCGTACTTTCCTGCTCGACCACCGCACCGACTACGCCGCCGCGGTGGCGGGCTTCAAATGGCCCGATCCGGTGCCGTTCAACTGGGCGCTCGATTGGTTCGATGCCGAATTGGCCACCAACGCCGACAGTCGTGATCGGCCGGCGCTGTGGATCGTCGACGGCGCGAGTGGCGCCGAGATTAAGCCGACCTTTGCGCAGCTTTCCAAACGCTCCAACCAAGTCGCCAATTATCTGCGTAGCAAGGGTCTCAAGCGCGGCGATCACTTGTTGCTGCTGCTCGGCAACGTGGTGCCGCTGTGGGAGACCATGCTGGCGGCGATCAAGCTCGGCCTGGTCACCATCCCGGCGACGACGCTGCTGACGGCCGACGAGCTACGCGATCGTCTCGATCGCGGCCGCGCCAAGGCGGTGGTGGCGGCGCCCGATCAGGTCGCCAAGTTTAAGGCGCTCGGCGGCGACGATCTGCTCCGCATCGTCGTCGGCGACGCGCAGGACGGCTGGCTGAGCTTTGCCGAAACCGGGCAGGCGGCGGACACGTTCACGCCGGACGGGCCGACGCAGGCTGACGCTCCGATGCTGCTGTATTTCACCTCCGGCACCACGGCGAAGCCGAAGCTGGTGCGGCACAGCCAGCGCAGCTATCCGGTCGGCGGCCTGTCGACGATGTACTGGCTCGGCCTGCAGCCGGGCGACGTCCATCTCAACATCTCCTCGCCAGGCTGGGCCAAGCACGCCTGGAGCTGCTTCTTCGCGCCGTGGAACGCCGGCGCCACCGTGTTCGTCGTCAACCAGCCGCGGTTCGATGCCAAGAGTCTCTTGACGACGATCGGCCGCTGCGGCGTCACCACGCTGTGTGCACCGCCGACGGTGTGGCGGATGTTCATCCAGGAGAAGCTCGCGGACTACAAGGTCAGCCTGCGTGAAGTCTGCGGCGCCGGCGAGCCGCTCAATCCGGAAGTCATCGATCAGGTCAAGGCCGCCTGGGGCGTCACCATCCGCGACGGCTACGGCCAGACAGAGACCACCGCGATGGTCGGCAATTCGCCGGGACAGGCGGTGAAGATCGGCTCGATGGGCCGGCCTCTGCCGGGATACACCGTCCGCATCACCGACGCCGACGGCCATCCGGCTAGAGAGGGCGAGATCACCTTGTTACTTGGCGATGCGCGTCCGGCGGGCCTGATGCAGGGCTACCAGGGCGAGGGCGGCAAGCTTTCCGGCGCCGAGGGCGATGCCTATCGCTCCGGCGACGTCGCCTTCGCCGACGACGATGGTTACCTGACCTTCGTCGGCCGCACCGACGACGTGTTCAAGTCGTCGGACTATCGCATCTCGCCGTTCGAGCTCGAGAGTGTGCTGCTCGAACACGATGCGGTCGCCGAAGCCGCGGTGGTGCCGAGCCCCGATCCGATCAAGCTGGCGATCCCGAAGGCCTATGTGCTGCTGACCGCCGAAGCCGAGCGTTCGCGCGACACCGCGCTATCGATCTTCCGCCACATGCATGCACGGATGGCGCCGTTCAAGCGCATCCGCAAGCTCGAGCTGGTCACCGAACTACCCAAGACCATCTCCGGCAAGATCAGACGCGTCCAATTGCGCCGACTCGAGCACAGCGACGATCGCGGCGATCATCTCCGCGGCCTCGAGTTTCGCGAAGAGGATTTCCCGGAGCTGAAGGCGGCGCCGGCGAAGGAGTGAGGGGCGATATCGCGTAGCAACCATTAAAGCGCGATAGGGTTTTCCACCCATGGGGAGCCGCGCTGGACGACGGTGTTGGCGTAGATGAGAAGCTTGCGAGCACAGGCGACGAGGACGTAGTTGTGTGCATGGCCTCGAGCTCTGTGATGGGCGTAAAAAGCGCACAGGGCCTTGTTCCAGCGGAAGGAGGCCGGCAGCGCTGCGGCGAACAGCGAGCGCCGTAAGCGGGCTCGGCCGCCGCCGATATGGCGCTCTCCCTTGTGCTTGCCGCTTTCATCGTCGAACGGCGCCAAGCCGGCGAGAGCCGCGGCCTTTTCTCGGCTGATTTGGCCGAGTCGGCATGC
>NZ_BADD01000449.1 GCF_000333455.1 Rhodopseudomonas sp. B29 | reverse complement strand
TCGGCGGCTCGTGCAGACGCCGGTAGGAATGATGGTCATCATATTAAGTTGCGGGCCATTTGCAAGTAGCCGGTTGCGGCCCCGGGGGACGGCTAGCGTTTCCGGTTGATGAATTCGCCCATCAGGCTTTGCGGCTCGCCGGTCAGATAGGACTGCCCGAACACGCCGATCGAATGGTCGATGGCCTGGGTTAAAGACATTTCCTGCCAGGTTTTCAGCAGCGCCTTTTGTGCGCGCAGTGCTTGTGGTGCGCAGCCGAGCAGCGAAACAACCAGGCGTTCGACGGCGGCATCGAGCTGATCCGGCGGCGCGATCGAGTCGATCAGACCCCAGCCGAGCGCGGTCGGCGCATCGATATTCTCCGCGGTCATCACCAGATAGTTGGTGCGGCCCCCGCCGATCAGCCGCGGTAGCAGCGCGGCGTGAATCACGGACGGAATCCCCACCTTCACCTCCGGCATGCCAAACCGGGCGTCGCTGGTCGCGACCCGAAAATCGCACGCGGCGGCGAACTCCAGTCCGCCGCCGAGGCACCAGCCGGGAATGCGTGCGATCACCGGGCAGGGCACCTCGCGCACCGCTTCGCACAGATTTCGCAAGGTCGTGATGAAGCGCTCGGCGGAGCGCTGGTCCAGCGTCGCCATCTCCTTGATGTCCGCACCGCCGATCATGCTGCGCGGACTTTCGCCGACGATGATCAGCACGCGCAGCTCCGCGTCGGCTCTGAGCGAGACGAGCGCCTCGCGCGCGCTGTCCATCACGGTGGAATTGAGAATGTTGAGAGGTCCGCCGTTGCAGATCGTCAGTCGGGCCACGCCGCGAGCATCGCGGTCGATGCCGCAATTCGGATTGATCATCTGCATGTTGGTTCTCTCGGCAATTCGGTTCGAAGCGTCGGCATCATGGCTGCCAATGGCGCAAGGCTGTCAAGCCGACCGTGGCGAGATGGGACTTGCCGTGCAGGATGGAACAATTAGAATGACGATCATCATCTTAAACTGGAGCTTATGATGAGCGTTGTGGATCAGTCCGAGGCTGTCGACCTGTTTGCCCCCTCGCGGCGGCGCAGCCGCGTGGTCGAATGGCAGGATCCCAAGCCGGCGGCGCGCGCTGCGGCCGCGATGTCGGGGCTCGAGGTGATGCACGCGCTGCGTGACGGCCGGATGCCGCCGCCGCCATTGGCGCGGCTGATCGGTTTCCGCATGGCCGAGGTCGGCCCGGGCCGCATCGTGATGGAGCTCGATCCGGAGCAGAGCCTGGAAAACACCGTCGGCCTGCTGCACGGCGCTGTCGCGGCGGCGTTGCTCGACACCGCGATGGGCTGCGCGATCTCGACCCATCTGCCGGCCGGGCAGACCTCGGTGACCCTGGACCTCAAACTGACGTATCTGCGCCCGCTGACCGTCCGCTCAGGCCTGATCCGCGCCGAAGGCAAAGTGGTGAAGCTGGGCCGCCAGACCAGCTACACCGAAGGTTTCGTTCATGACGGCGACGGTAAGCTGGCCGTCCACGCCACCGCGACGTTTTCGATGATCGGCGGCCCTGCGTCTCGAAAGGCGCTTGAAAAGTGAGGCGCCGGGCAGATTTATCTGTCATAATATGACACCGGACATGGCATGGAACCGCGATGCGCTATTCCAAGGAACACAAGCAGGAGACCCACGACCGCATCGTGCGCAAGGCGTCGATCCGGCTGCGGGAGAAGGGCGCTCACGGCATCGGCGTCGCCGACCTGATGAAGGAGGCCGGCCTCACCCACGGTGGTTTCTACGCGCATTTCGCCTCGCGCGAGGCGCTGGTGATCGAGGCCTTCGCCTATGCGATGGACCGCTCGACCGCCTATTGGCACAAGCTCGCCGCCGAGCTGCCGCCGGAGCAGCGTCTTGCCAAGCTGGTCGACGACTATCTCGGCAAGTCACATCGTGACGATCCTGGCCGCGGCTGCGCCATCACGGCGCTCGGGG
>NZ_BADD01000450.1 GCF_000333455.1 Rhodopseudomonas sp. B29 | reverse complement strand
CCAGGCGCCGGAAGGCATGCATATCAAGGACGCCAAGCTTGGCGGCATCTTCAACATGGGCGGCGCCGCGGTCGCCAACTACGTGTCGATCCTCGAGCCGGCGAAGTAACCGCGCGTCCTCGGGGGCGACGGTGAATCTCGCCGAATGGCTCGCCGCCAGCGCCCGGCTTCGGCCGGGTGCGCCGGCGCTGCTCACCGGCACGCGCGTGGACGCCGACTACGCGACCTTCGCGGCCCGTGCCGCGTCGTTAGGCGGCGCGCTCGCGCAGACCTATCGCATCGTGCCCGGAGACCGGGTCGCGCTGTTTGCGTCGAATTGCACGGACTATCTGGTCGCGCTGTACGGCATCTGGTGGGCCGGAGCGGTCGCGATCCCGATCAACGCCAAGTTGCACGGCAAGGAAGCAGGCTGGATCTGCAGCAATGCGGCAGCAAAGCTTGCATTGGTGGACGAAGGCACCGCCGCGACGCTGGCTGCGGCTGCAGATGATCTGCCGCCCGCCATGCCGACCTTGGCTCTCGACGGTGAGCAATTTCGCGATTCCTGTCGTGGGTCGGGGACGAGCGCGCCCGTCGCGCGCAGCGACGACGACCTCGCCTGGCTGTTCTACACCTCTGGCACCACCGGCCGGCCGAAGGGCGTGATGCTGAGCCACGGCAACCTCGTCGCGATGTCGCTGTGCTATCTGGCCGACGTCGATGCGGTGACGCCCGAGGATGCCGCGCTCTATGCCGCGCCGATCTCGCACGGCGCCGGGCTGTACAACATGATTCACGTCCGCTTCGGTGCCCGGCATGTCGTGCCGAAATCGGGCGGCTTCGATCCCGACGAAGTGCTCGATCTCGGCAAGCAACTCGGCAACGTGTCGATGTTCGCGGCGCCCACCATGGTGAAGCGCCTGGTCGAGGCAGCCAAGCGCCGCGGCGAGACCGGCGAGGGGCTGCGCACCATCGTCTATGGCGGCGGGCCGATGTACCTGGCCGATATCCGCGAAGCGCTGAGCGTGATGGGGCAGCGCTTCGTGCAGATCTACGGCCAGGGTGAATCGCCGATGACGATCACGTCGCTGAGGCGTGAGCTGCACGCCGATAGCGATCATCCACGCTACTTGCAGCGGCTGGCGTCGGTCGGCACCGCGCAGAGCGTCGTCTCGGTGCGAATTACCGGGCCGGATGGCGAGGCGTTGCCGGCTGGCGAGGCCGGCGAGATCGAGGTCAAGGGCGCGACCGTGATGCTCGGCTATTGGAACAGCCCTGCCGCCAATGCGGAGACGTTGAAGGACGGCTGGCTGCGCACCGGCGACGTCGGGCGGTTCGACGAAGATGGTTTCCTCACGCTATCCGACCGCTCCAAGGACGTGATCATTTCGGGCGGCACCAACATCTATCCGCGCGAAGTCGAGGAGGCGTTGCTGACGCATCCGGCGGTGCGCGAAGTTTCCGCGATCGGTGTCGCTGATCCGGAGTGGGGCGAAAACGTCGTCGCCTGCGTGGTGCTGGCCGATGGCGCCGCGGCCGACGACGCGGCGCTCGACGCGCATTGCCAAGCCATGATCGCGCGGTTCAAACGTCCGAAGCGTTACGTGTATCTGGATGCGCTGCCGAAGAACAATTACGGCAAGGTGCTGAAGACCGAGCTGCGGAAGATGGTGAAGTAGTTTCCCGCCGACAGCCTTTCCCCGTCATTGGGTGTGAAGCGATCCTGTGCGGTGCACGAAGCTGGATTGCTTCGTCGCTTCGCTCCTCGCAAGGACAGCGAGAGCATGGTCGATGGCGACGCGCATTCCGCGACGCGGATGGCGGCTCGCCGCGGTTGGACGCCGCATGCCCCCATGCCGCCCGGTCGCTTGATCTTTCGTTCCGCCGCGCTACACGGGACGGATGGCGCCGGAGAGCGCCACCTCGCGGGAGGATACGCACGATGGCTCCAAGCAAGCGAAATGAGATAGGCGGCGTGCAGCCGCTCGCGCGTGCCGCCGCGGCGAGTGTGGAGTAGGCGATGGACTTCGCGCTCTCCGCCAATCAGGACGCCATCCGCGAGGCGGTCGGCAAAGTTTGCGCCCGGTTCGACGACGCCTATTGGCTGGAGCGCGACCGGCATGGCGGCTTCCCGACGGATTTCCATCAGGCAATGGCCGCCGCCGGTTGGCTGGGTGTCTGCTTTCCCGAAACCTACGGCGGGTCTGGTCTCGGCATGATCGAAGCCGCGACCATGATGCGCACCGTTGCGGAATCCGGCGCCCGCATGTCGGGCGCGTCCCGCATCCATATGAACGTGTTCGGGCTCAATCCGGTGGTCGTGTTCGGCACCGACGAGCAGTGCCGGAGGATGTTGCCCGGCATCGTCGACGGCCGCGAGCGCGCTTGCTTCGCCGTCACCGAGCCCAACACCGGCCTGAACACCACGCAGCTCAAGACCCGCGCGGTGCGGCAGGGCGACCGCTACGTGGTCGACGGCCAAAAGGTCTGGATTTCGACAGCCCAGGTCGCTGAGAAGATCCTGCTGCTGGCGCGGACGACTCCGCTGGAAGAGGTGAAAAGCCCGACCCATGGGCTCAGCCTGTTCTATACCGATTTCGATCGCGCACGGATCGCGGTGCACGAGATCGAGAAGATGGGCCGCAAGGCCGTCGATTCTAACGAGCTGTTCTTCTCCGGCTTCGAGATACCCGTGGAGGATCGGATCGGCGAGGAGGGGCGCGGCTTCGACTACATCCTGCACGGGATGAACCCTGAGCGCATCCTGATCGCCGCCGAAGCAGTGGGCCTCGGCAAGCTCGCGTTGCAGCGCGCCGCCAGCTACGCCAGCGGCCGCATCGTGTTCAATCGTCCGATCGGCCAGAACCAGGCGATCCAGCATCCGCTGGCGAAGAACTGGATGGAGCTCGAGGCGGCCTGGCTGATGGTGCTGCAGGCGGCCTGGCAATACGATCAGGGCATGGCCTGCGGTCCGTCCGCCAACGCCGCGAAATATCTCGCCGCGGAAGCCGGCTATGCGGCCTGCGAACAGGCGGTGATGACCCATGGCGGCTTCGGCTATGCGCGCGAGTACCACGTCGAGCGATACTTCCGCGAGTCGCTGATCCCGCGGATCGCACCGGTCAGCCGTGAGCTGATCCTGTCCTTCATCGCCGAGAAGGTTCTCGGCCTGCCAAAATCCTATTAGTCGATCTGCTCCGAAAAGGACGCCCGAATGAGCCGCCTGCGCGCTGCCCTCGATCCCAAGTCGATCGCCATCATCGGCGCGTCGGACAATCCCAACAAGATCGGCGGGCGGCCGGTGGCCTTCCTCGGCAAGTTCGGCTTCCGCGGCAAGATCTATCCGATCAATCCGACGCGGCCGGAGATTCAGGGCCACAAGAGCTACGCCTCGCTGGCCGATCTGCCCGAGGCGCCCGAGATGGCGATCGTCGCTGTCGCGGGTGATAACGCCATCACCACGGTCGAGGAGTGCGCCGCGGCCGGCGTCAAGGTTGCGCTGGTGATGGCCTCGGGCTTCGGCGAAGTCGATCCCCACGAAGGCAAGGCCAAAGAGCGGCGCATGGTCGAAGCCGCGCGCCGCGCCGGCATGCGGATCGTGGGGCCGAACTGTCAGGGTCTGGCGAATTTCGGCAGCGGCGCGGTGGCGTCGTTCTCGACGATGTTCGTCGACATGGAGCGCAGCCAAAACCCTGGCCATGTCGCGATGCTCAGCCAGTCCGGTGCGCTGTCCACGGTGCCGGTCGGCTTCCTGCGTGAACGCGGCATTGGCGTGCGTCACAGCCACGCGACCGGCAACGACTCCGACGTCAGCGTCGGCGAACTCGCTTGCGCGGTCGCGGAGGACCCCGAAGTCAAACTGATGCTGCTGTATCTGGAGAGCATTCCGGATCGCCGCTATCTCGAAGAGCTAAGCTCGATCGCGCTCGATCGCGACCTGCCGATTATCGCGCTCAAATCAGGCCGCACCGCCGCAGGCCAACAAGCGGCACAGTCACACACCGGCGCGCTCGCCAATGAGGATCGCGTCGTCGATGCTTTCCTGGCGCATCACGGCATCTGGCGCGCGCCGGATATGCGCGGCCTGGTCGAAGCGACCGAGTTGTACTTGAAGGGCTGGAAGCCGCGTGGTCGCCGGCTGGTGGCGATCAGCAACTCCGGCGCAGTCTGCGTCATGACCGCCGACGCGGCATCCAGCGTCGGCATGCCGATGGCGAAACTCGCGCCCGAAACAGATAGCAAGCTCAAGACTATTCTGCCGAGCTTCGCCACCACGACCAACCCGATCGATCTCACCGCGGCGCTGCTGTCCAACAGCCGCTTGTTCGGCGACATCCTGCCGGTGCTGGCGCAGGACCCCGCAGCTGACGCGTTCCTGATCGGCGTGCCTGTCGCCGGGCCCGGCTACGATGTCGAGGCGTTCTCGCGTGACGCGGCGGCCTTCGCAGAGCAAACCGGCAAGCCGCTGGTGGTTTCGGCGACCCAGCCGAGTGTTGCGCGGGAGTTCAGCGCTCGGGGCACCACGGTGTTTCCGACCGAGGTCGAAGCTGTCACCGCGCTCAATCAGTTCATCCACCATCGCGAATTGATGGAGACGACGCGGCAGCGCCGTGCCGCGCGCGGCACCAGCTATCCTTTGCTGCAGAAGCCGGCACAGACCACGATGCTCAACGAGGCCGACAGCCTGGCGCTGCTCGCCTCGCGCGGCATCCCTGTGGTGCCGCATCGGTTGTGTCTCTCGCGCAACGAAGCGATCGCCGCCTTCACGGCGATCGGCGGCCCTGTGGTGGTGAAAGGTTGTTCGGCCGACATTGCCCATAAGTCTGAACTCGGCCTGGTCAAGCTCGGCGTCAGCTCGGCGGATGCGGCCGGTGAATTGTTCAGTGAGATGGAGGCCATCATCCGCCGCGAGGGCGCGCGGTTCGATGGAGTCGTTGTCGCCGCGATGGCGAAGGGTCGCCGCGAGATGATGATCGGCGCGCATCGTGATCCGGTGTTTGGCCCGGTGATCGTGGTCGGCGACGGCGGCAAATATGTCGAGCTGCTGCGTGATACGCAATTGCTGCTGCCGCCGTTCGTCGACGCCGACATTCGGGAAGGTCTTCACAAGCTGCGGATCGCGCCGCTGTTCACCGGCGTGCGCGGCGAGGCGCCCATGGATATCGCCGCACTGGTCAACACGGTGAAGCTCATCGCCGAACTGATGCGTGACGAAGCCGCGGGTGTACTCAGCATCGACCTCAACCCGGTGATGCTGAACAGCGAAGGTGAAGGCTGCATGGTCGTCGACGCGGTGGTGTTCCGCTCCGGCTAGCAGGCCATGGGCGTCACTCTTTCAAGCCAAAAATCTTGCGTCGAGTAGTCGGACGCGTTTGTCGCATACCGCTCTGCAGCGGTTGTCGCGGCAGATCGCCTGATGTAGCTTGTCGCTACAGTGGAATTACATTCCGCTGTGCGAAACTAGAGGAAGCGAAACAGGATGCATTGAGGTGGGCCGAAAGTGGTCTCGTTTCAAAAGCATCGGGCATCATAACCACGCTAGGACAACAAGATGGGACGACGCTCGGAACGGCTCTGCCGACAAGGAACTTTTGCCGGCGATGCGGCCGGAGATGGCGATGTGATTCAGGTGGTGTCGCGCGCATTCGACGTGCTGCGCTGCTTTGAAGGTCACGAAACACGCCTCGGTAATCTGGAAATCTCCAGCCGTTGCGGGCTGCCGCGCTCGACGGTGTCGCGGCTCACGCACACGCTGACGCGGATGGGCCAGCTGGTCTATTTGCCGCGCGATCAGAAGTATCGGATCGGGCCGAGCGCGGTGGCGATGAGCACGTCGATGATGCGCGGCTTGCAGCTGCGCAATCTGATCCGCACGCGGCTGCAGGACGTCGCCGAGCAGATCCCCGGCACCATCGGCTTCCTCGTGCCCGACCGGTTTCATCTGGTCTATCTCGAATTCGCCCGCGCCGCGCATGCCATCGGTCTGCATTCGGTGACCGGCAGCCGCATCAGCGTCGCGCGCACGGCAGCCGGCAACGCCTATGCGGCGGCACTCGATCCCGATATCGCGCAGGCGCTGCTCGCCGAGATGGGGCGCGAAATTCCCGATCAGGCTGCGATCCTGCGCGACCGCCTCGATGCCAATCGGGCAATGCTGCTGGAGCGCGGCTACGTCACGGCTTGCGGTCTGTGGAGCCCGCACATCAACGGCATCGCGACGCCGATGTGGTCGCCGCAATACCAGACCTACGTGGTCGCCAACATCGGTCTGCTATCGGCGATGTATGACGAGCAGCGCATGCACGACGAAGTTGCGCCGGTGCTGTCGCAGCTCGCGCGCGTGATCGACGCTTTGGTGCAGAATGCCGACAGCGGCCTGGTCGCGGTGCCGCCGTCGAATAACAAAAAACTGTCTTCGGAGGATTTGACGCATGACCTGGAAGCCGGAGCTCGACGAGCTGGCCCGCCGCGAAGCCTTCGCGCGGCAGATGGGCGGCGTCGACAAGGTCAAGCGCCAGCATGACCAGGGCCGGCTCACGGTTCGTGAGCGCATCGATGGTCTGATCGATCAGGGCAGCTTCCACGAGATCGGCGCGGTCGCCGGTCTCGGTGACTACGACGCGAAAGGCGAGCTGACCGGCGTCACGCCGGCCAACTGCGTGTTCGGTCGTGGCAAGATCGAGGGACGCACCGTCGTGGTGGTCGGCGACGACTTTACGGTGCGCGGCGGCTCGGCCGATGCCTCGATCCACACCAAGCCGCAGATGGCCGAGGAGATGGCGCACGATCTGCGGCTGCCGATCGTGCGGATCATCGAGGGCTCGGGCGGCGGCGGCTCGGTGAAAACCATCGAGACCAAGGGCGCCGCCAATCTGCCGGGCGGCGTCGACGGCACGCGGTGGTTTTACTACACGACCGCCAATCTGGCCCAGGTGCCGGTGGTGGCGCTCGGCCTCGGCTCAGTCGCCGGCCTCGGCGCCGCGCGGCTCGCGGCCAGCCATTATTCGGTGATGACGAAGTCGTCGGCGATGTTCGTCGCCGGCCCGCCGGTGGTGGCGCGGCTCGGGCAGGATCTTTCGAAGGAAGCGCTCGGCGGCGCCGACATTCAAACCCGCGCCGGCGCGGTCGATCACGCCGTGAACACCGAGGCTGAGGCCTTCGCCTGCGCCCGGCGCTTCCTGTCGTATCTGCCGTCCTCGGTTTACGAACTGCCGCCGACGCTGCCGTGCAATGACGATCCCGAGCGCGCCGACGAGAAGTTGCTCAGCGCCGTGCCGCGCGATCGTCGGCAGGTCTACAAGATGCGCCCGATCATCGAGAGCGTCGTCGATCACGGCACGTTCTTCGAGACCGGCGCCAAGTTTGGCCGTCCGGTGATCACCGGGCTGGCGCGGCTCGAGGGCAGGGCGGTCGCGGTGCTGGCCGGCGACTCGTTCCACACCGGCGGCGCCTGGACGGCGGATGCGTGCGAGAAGGTGATCCGCTTCGTCGATCTCGCCGAGACCTTCCATCTGCCGATCGTGTACTTGATGGATTGCCCCGGTTTCATGGTCGGGCTCGAAGCCGAGAAGGCGGCGACCATCCGCTACGGCGTCCGCGTCATGGCGGCGGTCAATCAGTCCACGGTGCCGTGGTGCACGATCATCGTCCGCAACGCTTTCGGCGTTGCCGGCGTCGTCCACCAGCCGGCCAACCGCTTCTCGATGCGCTACGCCTGGCCGTCGGCCTATTGGGGATCGCTGCCGCTCGAAGGCGGCATCGAAGCGGCGTATCGCGCCGATCTCGACGCGGCCGAAGATCGCGACGCCAAACTGCGCGAGATCGAAGATCGCCTCAACAAACTGCGCTCGCCGTTTCGATCGGCCGAGAAGTTCTGGGTCGAAGAAATCATCGATCCCCGCAAGACCCGCTCACTGCTGTGCGAATTCGCCCGCCTCGCCGAGCCGCTGCGCACGCCAGGGCCGGCGACGGCGATGCGGCTGCGGCCTTAACTCAATTCGTCATTACGAGGAGCGAAGCGACGAAGCAATCCAGCTGCATTCTCTGAGCTGGATTGCTTCGTCGGCTGCGCCTCCTCGCAATGACGTGGATAGGTCGCTACACCGCGACCGGCTTCGGATGCCGGCTGATCGTCAGGGCGAAGGCCGAGGCGATGATGCAGAGTGCGCCGGCGATGAAGAAGGCGGGCAGGTAGCTCGCCAGCATCGTGCGTGACAGGCCCGCGCCGAACGCGGCAGTGGCGGCGCCGAGCTGATGGCCCGCGAACACCCAGCCGAACACGAGGTTCGCGCGCTCGGGGCCGAACTTCTGCGCCGTCAGCCGCACCGTCGGAGGAACGGTGGCGACCCAGTCGAGCCCATAGAACACCGCGAACAGCGACAGGCCGTAGAACGAGAAGTCGGTGAACGGCAGCGCCAGCAGCGAGAGCCCGCGCAGGCCGTAGTACCAGAACAGCAGCCAGCGATTATCGTAGCGGTCGGACAGCCATCCTGAAAAGATCGTGCCGACGAAATCGAAGATGCCCATCGCCGCGAGCAGGCTGGCGGCTTCGACCTGCGGAATGTTGAAGTCGGCGCACAGCGGGATCAGGTGCACCTGGATCAGCCCGTTGGTCGAAGCGCCGCAGATGAAGAAGGTCGCGAACAGCACCCAGAACACGCGCGTTTGCGCCGCGGCGCGCAAGGCATGCAGTGCCGCCAGCGCGATCGAACCGCCGGCCGGCGGTGCGGCAACGATTGGGTCGCTGCCGTTGTCACCATAGGGGCGGAGGCCGACATCCGACGGCCGATCGCGCATCAACAGCAAGACGCCGATTGCCGCGATGCCGATCATGCCGCAGACATAAGCCATGGCGACGCGCCAGCCATAGCGCTCGGTCAGGCTGGCGAGCAGCGGCAGGAACACCAATTGGCCGGTGGCGACGCTGGCCGTCATCATGCCGATGACAAGGCCACGCCGCGCCACGAACCAGCGGGTCGCGATGGTGGCGCCGAGGATCAGAGCGGTCATGCCGGTGCCGATGCCGACCACGACGCCCCAGAGCAACACCAACTGCCAAAGGTTCGTCATTGCCAACGAAGCGACCAGCCCGGTGACGACGATCAACAGCGCCGTCAAAGCGACAGGACGAAGCCCGAAGCGGTTCATCAGCGCTGCCGCGAACGGCGCCATCAGGCCGAACAGCACGAAGCGGATCGACAGCGCCGAGGAGATCTCCGCGGCGCTCCAGCCGAATTCCTTCTGCAGCGGCACGATGAACACGCCCGGGGCGCCGACCGCGCCGGCATTGACCAGCGCG
>NZ_BADD01000451.1 GCF_000333455.1 Rhodopseudomonas sp. B29 | reverse complement strand
ATCATAATATGCGCCGCGCCGAACCGTCTGCCCGCCTGCGCCAGCAACGCGTAGCGCGCCGTTCGCGCCGCCGCCGGAAGGCCGCTGTTCGGCTTGTCGCCACGCCACCGCAGTGTTCGATGCGGCAAGCCCAGCTGTGTGGCGAGTCGCTTCACGTCGCGAGCTTCGCGCGCGGATTCGGCGCGCAGACCGTGATCGATGGTGACCACGCAAAGCGCCGGTCCGTGCTTCAAGCCGCGACGCCAACGCGCCGCCAGCCACAGCAGCGCAACGGAATCAGGACCACCCGAAACTGCGAGAACGATCTTCGGCAGCGATGTCCATGGCGCAAACAGCGCCGCCGCCTGCTGGGCCGTGATTGGCGCATCGTCACCGGCGGGAGCCTGACGGCCGGCCTTCGCCGCTGCGGATGCGGCCGGCCCGTCGCTCATCTCAGCACTTCAGCTTCTTCTGCTCGACGTCGACCGCCTTCTTCACGCCGGCCGAAGCCTTGGGATACTTGCGGCCGACCTCGCCGAGCGCCGCGCACGCGGCTTCCTTCTCCTTCAGAGAGGCGAGCGACTGGCCGAGACGCAGCATCGCGTCCGGGGCCTTGCCGGCGCGGTCGTATTTGCTGGTGACGGCAAGGAACGCTTCGGCCGCATCGCGGTACATCTTGCGCTGATAGAAGCTCTCGCCGAGCCAATACTGCGCGTCGGCAGCCAGCGGTTCGTTGGGGTATTTCTGCGCGAAGTTGCGCATCGTCTCTTCGGCCAGCGCGTAGTCGCGGCGCTCCATGTAACCGATACCGAGATCGAACTCGTCACGCGGCGACTGCGTCGGCGGCGCGGTGGTCAGGCCGGCACCCGCAGCGGGACCCTGAGGGGTGACGGGGGCGCCGCCTTGAGGAGCAGCGTCCTGAGAATAGCGGCCGCCCGACAGGTCGATCGGCGCGCCGGCGGCGCGACCGGGCATGCCGCCGCCCTGCTCCATCGGCATCTGACCGCCGCCGAGCGCGCGCGGCACGCCGGGCGCGTTGGGGTTCTGGCTGGGATCGAAAGCATCGCCGCGGCGGCGACCGGTGGCCGGCGGCGCGGTCTGGTCCTGCACCATCGGCGCCTGCTGCTGCCCGTACATCGGCTGCTGTTGCTGGGCCGGCGGCGCATAGACCTGGGGCTGCTGCGCCGGGGGCGAATAGACCTGCTGCTGTTGCGGCGGCGCTGAAGGCTGGGCGCCCCCGGCCTGTGGCTGGCCAGGGGCGGCGCCGCCCTGCAACTGGCGAAGCTGCTCCTCGAGCCGCCGATTGCGATATTGCAGTTCCTCGTTCTGGCCGGTCAGTGTGCGCAGCCGGTCTTCGAGTTGCTGAATGCGGATCTCGGGATCGACGTCTCCATCTTGCTGGGCCAGCGCGGGAGCGGCGAGTGCGAGCATCGCCACGATGGCGAGGCTGCGCGCGGAAACGGCGAAGGCTGAAGGCATGGAGATCCGACGAGTTCGAGGGCGGCCGAATGGGCCGATTAGTAGCGCCGGATTGATCGCCGCACTACGTCAAAAATGCGACTGGCGAGGTCGTGATCGCGCCTCGAGGCCCAGAAAGCAAAACGGCGCCCCGAGGGGCGCCGCCGAATCCATCATTCATGAACGCTCGGCTCAAGCGCCGGCGTTGAGCACCGTTACGGCGCGACGGTTCTGCGACCAGCACGAGATGTCGTTGCAGACCGCGACCGGACGCTCCTTGCCGTAGGAAATTGTGCGCATCCGCGAGGCATCGATACCGCGCGACACCAGATAGTTGCGAACCGCCTGGGCGCGGCGGGCGCCGAGCGCGATGTTGTATTCACGAGTGCCGCGCTCGTCGGCGTGGCCCTCGATCGTGAACGAATAGCGGCTGTAGGTCTGCAGCCACTGCGCCTGCTTGTCGAGGGTGGCGACGGCCTGCGGCGACAGATCGGTCTGATCGCTCTCGAAGAACACGCGGTCGCCAACGTTGACGACGAAATCCTGCTGGCTGCCCGGGGTCGCCGCGCTGGCCATCGCACCATCGCCACCGAGCCCGTTCTTATTGGCGCAAGCCCCCATCGACAGGGCGACCGCGAGCACCGCGGCCAAATGAAATCCCTGGAGGATTCGCTTGTGAGTGGTCATTCCGGAGCCTCCACGCTCGCGATTTCGGACTGTATCGGACTGTCTTCCGGTCTACAGGGCGATGGTTAAGCGAACGTTCCGTCAACCTTGACGAGGTGTTGCGCGACCCGATCAAATGCCCCCGGTCGGCGAAAAGCAATCGCAATGGTTAATGAGGAGTAAATGTGGCGCGACGGTGAAGCGTCGGCTGCATATTCGCTACTGGCGCGCGTCTCGAGCTAGGCGGAAGGGCGGACGGCCGGCTGTGCCGGGCCGGCGACCCGCAGCGCCGCGTGATTGCCGATGTGGCGTTCGAACAGCTTGTGACGTTCGAACGGCGTCGAGCGCAAGAACGGATAGCGCGCGTACAACTTCTGATGCTGGTTCGGGAAATCGATCGACATCAGGCTGATCGGCTTCTTAAGGCCTGGATAATGCCGCGCCGGGCAAACCGGCGTCATGAAGACGCGGCGGTAGAACGCCTGATGTTCGGCGCGCACCGAAGCGAGGCCGATCTCCGCACGGAAATATTCGCAGGACAGATTGGCCAGCCGCAGCGTCAGATAGGGCAATTCCGGCATCCGATTGGCACAGTCCGGATCAGCAACGAAGCGGGTCGGGTCGACCACGCGCTTGCCCTCCGCCAACCAGGGCCGCAGGAAATCCGGAAACACGTCCATCGACGGCGAGTCGGGATGATCCGGCGAGGCGACCGTAACCCGCAGCGAACTGGTCAGCCGGCCTTCGAAGAACACGCCGAAAATCCAGCTGTTCGGCAGCGTGTCATAGCGGTCGGTAACAATGCCGAGGCTGTTGGGGTCGATCGCACCTTCTTTGAGATAGGCCCGGTAGCGCAACCGATAGATGTCGTTGCGATCGGCGTCGGTTTCGGCGAGCCGGTATTCGACCTTATCGAGCAATTCAAGCCGACGAGCGGCAACGCGGCCCTGTGATTGGTCCAGCCGAGCCGCAGGCATGTGTACACTCCGAACTCACTCAGGCGCCGCACCGAATAGCGCGCAAGCGCACATTAACCAGCCCTTAATCACGATGCAAAGCATTCGAGGCATTAACGTTACTGGCGGAATGTCTGCGACGTTTGGATGAGGCGGAACTTTCCTGCCCGCCGGGCTGCACTCAGGCGATTGATCTGATGGAACGCGCCGCTAAATCGCCATCCAGAACACGCTTCCCGTGCGAGGCGGCCAGCAATTGGCGAATGCGCAGTGCAGGTATCGGGCGGCTGAACAGATAGCCCTGGCCCTCGTTTACGGTGCCGTCGGCGCTGATCAGATCGAGCTGCTCGTTGGTCTCGATGCCTTCGACCACGACCGACATGCCGAGATCGGCGCTGAGCCGCGCGACGCCGCGCAACAACATCAGAGGTCGATCGGTATCGATGCCTTCGAGGAAGGAGCGATCGATCTTGACCTTCTGCAGCGGGAAGTTGTGCAGATAGCTGAGGCTGGAATAGCCGGTGCCGAAATCGTCGAGCGAGATCCGCACGCCTTCGGCATGAAGCTGCTGCAGGGCATCATGAGTCCATTGCGTGTTACGCAACAGCGACGACTCGGTGACTTCGATCTCCAGCCGCCGCGCCGGCAGCCCCGAAACCTCGAGCGCGTAGCGGACTTCGTTGAGCACGTCGCGCTGATGGAATTGCTGCGGCGAGAAATTGACCGCGACGCTGACCTCCTGCGGCCACAGCATGCACTCCATGCAGGCCTTCCGCAGGATCCAGCGGCCGAGGTCGACGATCAGGCCCATTTCCTCGGCGACCGGAATGATGTCGATCGGCGACACCGTGCCCCGCACCGGGTGATTCCAGCGCAGCAGCGCCTCGCAGGTGGTGATCTTGCCGGTCTTCAGGTTGACGAGCGGCTGATAGTACAGCTCGAACTCCTCGTTGGCGAGCGCCTTGCGCAGATCGAGTTCGAGGATGCGTCGGGCCTCGACGGTGTGCGCCATCTCCTCGCGGAAGAAGCAGAAGGTGCCGCGGCCATCCGCCTTGGCGCGATACAGCGCCATGTCGGCGTTCTTGAGCAGCACGTCGGCGCGGACGCCCGGCGACGTCAGCGCGATGCCGATCGAGGCGCCGATCTCGACGACGTGATGATCGATCAGATAGCGATCGCTGAGTCGATCGACGATCCGCCTTGCCAGCGCTGCGGCGTCCTCTTTCGAAGCCAGATGCTGCTGAAACACCACGAACTCGTCACCGCCAAAGCGCGCGACCAGATCCTCGGGCCGCAGCATGTCGCGCAGCCGTTCGGCGACCGAGCACAGCAGCCGATCGCCGCAGGGATGGCCGAGCGTATCGTTGACCTGTTGAAC
>NZ_BADD01000452.1 GCF_000333455.1 Rhodopseudomonas sp. B29 | reverse complement strand
AGGCTCTGCGGCGCGGGGCGCCGGCGGTTCTGGTGCGACCGACGGTGCGCCGACACGCGGCTCGGGAGCC
>NZ_BADD01000453.1 GCF_000333455.1 Rhodopseudomonas sp. B29 | reverse complement strand
GCGAGATCGGCGGCACGCGGCTTCTTGGTGCCGTTGAGCACTTCGGAAGCTGGTGAATCTGCGCCGCGGATGACGGCGCGGCTGGGCTTTGAACGTCGGCCTGGGTCTTGGCCTGCGCGGCGATCGCCTGCTCGAGCTTCTGCCGCGTCCCCCGCCTCGCTCAGGCTCAGCGATTTCTGGCGCTGCAGCTCCTGCCCGGCCTCGACGTCCTGAGCCTCGGCCGACGCGCGCTGCGCCTCGGCCTGGGCGATGGTGGCGTATTGCAGCTCGATCTGGTTGCCGAGATTATCCAGCGCCGCCTGCGCCGCGGCGACGCCGGCCTCGGCCTGCGCCAGCTGGGCTTCGTAGTCGGCGGGGTCGATCTGCAGCAGCAGGTCGCTGGCCTTGACCCGCTGGAAGTCAGCGACCTCGACCGACTTGACCTCGCCCGCCACCCGGCTCGACAGCCGCGTCGTCTGTGCCCGCACATAGGCGTCGTCGGTCGATTGCACGGCACGATGGCCGATCCATATATCCCAGCGCAGCGAGGCCACCACCACGAACGCCAGCGCGACCAGCACCGCAAGCGCCGGCCAGATCAGCCGGCGCAGCGGCGAGCCTTCGGCGGGAGCAGGCGCGGGAGCGGGCGGCGGCGAAGACGGCGGAATCTCAGACATGACCCCTCGGAGAATCGTTGAGCCGCCGACTGATCGGGCGGCCCAGGATGATACCGGTCGCATGGTGCGGAATCGAGCCGGCTCGGCGGCGTGATACCGCATACGTTGGAATGACTTGTACTTTAGGAAAACGTTAACTCCGTGCCGAAAGCGCAGGCAGCAATTCACAGTTTATTGCCTGCAAACGTGCAACTGACTGAGGTCACAGGTCACGACTCGACGGAGTGTGGCAATGCAACAAGATAATATCGGGATCGGAAATGCCTCGGAGACCGACGGATCGGATGACGATCCGGCGATAGCTCTGGCCTATGCGCGCGCCGAATTGGCGGAAGCCCGGCAGGCGCTGGAGACGCTGTACGCGGCGCTCGACAATGTCGACAGCGGCCTCTTGATCCTCAATCGGGACATGCGCGCGATCTACAGCAATCCGGTGCTGCACCGGATCTTCCGCGCCAACAGCGCCGAGGAGATCCGCAGGACCCAGCCGCTCTATGCCGACATGCTGGCCGCGTCCGCGCAAGCCGTGGCGGTCAATCTCGAAGACTACGTGGCGCGACGCCTCGCCTTCGTCAGCGCCGGCGATCCCAAGCCGATGGATCTGGCGATGACCGACGGCTCGACGATGCGCTGCCATCTCGCCGTGCTGCCCGGCGGCGGCCGCATGCTGATCTACAGCGACGTCACCGACATCGTCCGCCACGCCGAAGAGCTCGAGCGTCTGGCGACCACCGACGGCATGACCGGCGTCTACAACCGCCGCCATTTTCTCACCTTGGCCGACCGCGAATGGGCGAAGGCCCGCCGTTACGATCGGCCCCTCTCCTTCCTGATGATCGACATCGATCACTTCAAGTCGATCAACGACGGCTTCGGCCACCAGATCGGCGACGACATGATCGTGCATCTCGCCGGCCTCGCGCGCGACTGCAAACGCGAGTGCGACGTACTGGCCCGCATCGGCGGCGAAGAATTCGCGCTGCTACTTCCCGAGACCGACATGGCCGAAGCGCAGATCATCGCCGAGCGGCTGCGCGCCGAAGTCGCTTCCACATCGCTACTGGCAGAAGCCGGCGCGATCTCAGCCACGGTGAGCATCGGCGTCGCCACCTCGGCGGCCGAGATGACCGACATCTCCGACATGATGAAAGCCGCCGACCGCGCCCTCTACGACGCCAAGCGCGCCGGCCGCAACCGGGTCATCTGCCGGCTGCCGGCGGACGCAGCGCCGAGCGTCGTCGCGCCCTCGCAGCCTGCTATGCTGGGCGCGCCGATCGGATAATGGCGGGTCAGCGCAGCTGAAGGCGCTCGCCGAGCCGCAGTCGACACGTGCTGCGATGTCGGCGACACGAGCCTCATCCCGTCGGAGCAATTTCCCGGCAAGTACCATGCGCCAGTCCAGACCAATTGCCCGGCGCAGGTCCCCGCCGGTGCAGACGCGGGGGCCTGGGCCGAGGCAAGCTGACCTGAAGCGTGTCACGTCTGCGGCGTCTCGATTTGAACGAGACCGAGCTTCGGTACGCCAATCAGCGGGGCGAGCCTTTGTTGGATCGCGACGATCTTTTCCAGAGGTCGCCACTGGATGGACATTCTCGCGATCCGGCCGTCGGCATTGACCGTCAAATCATCCACACCAGTGACCTCCGCATCTCCGGCCCGGATTCGCAACATGATGGCGGCGCGGGTCTCCCCGGCAATAATCGCCGTCGACTCGAATTCGTCTATGCCGGCAAGCAGGACCTTGAGCACGCCCATAGCCGCTTCCTTCCCGATGAACGGGGTGCTGAAGACCGGGCTCTCGAGCACGACGTCCTCAGCGAGATGCTCGGCAAGACCATCCGGGTTGCGGGCGTGCATGCCTTCCAGGAAGGGAGAGACGTGAGTCATCATCATTGTGGTAGCTCCGTGTTTGAGGGGGTTATCTGAAGGCCGATCGCGGATCTCGAAGTAGGGCGATGTCCGACCGAGAGTGCATATTTGGCTTCCGAAGGGTCAGACCTTGCTAATTCTCGAGCTGGGTGTCTCAGAGGGCGCACGCGTGCTATTTCGAGAGATGGCGATCAAAGAAGGACGCGATCTCCTCGAAGACCTCACGCGTCTCCGGCATCGCGTCGTCGCGAAGATATTGCGCGTGAGACATGGCTTCGAAGACCTGAAGCTGCGCGTCGACACCGGACTGACGAAGCTTGCGGTGCAGGCGGACCGTGCTGCTCAGCAGCAAGTCCCGCGTGCCGCTTGTCAGGATCGCCGGCGGAAGCCCGGCAAGATTTCCATAAATCGGCGACAAGAGGGGATCGGCGACGTCGTGCCCGTTCGCGTAGAAGCGAGCGGCCGGTTCGCAGAACCCGTCGCGGGACACCAGAACATTGTCGATCATCGCGTTCGTGGCGAAGCTGTCACCGACGCCGGTCAGATCCGCCATCGGAGCGCCAAGCCCGAGAGCTCCGGGAAGCGGGATACCTTGATCTCTCGCGCGAAACATCGCCGCAAGGGCCAGCGCGGCTCCGGCCGAAGTGCCGAACATGGCCATCTGCGAGGGCTTGTGGTTCTTCAGGGCGTCTTTCCAGACGGCAACCACATCGTCGAGCGCAGCCGGGAAATAGGCCGCCGGCGGCATGCGGTAATCGATAGCGATGACGCGATAGTGCCCGAAGGCAGCCATCAAGATCGCCTCGACAGTCGACGCCTCACCGCCACCGACGACATAGCATCCCGCATGAACATGAAGCAGCAATCGATCACGATTGGCGGGAGCCAGATCTGAAGGCATGACGTCGAACACACGGACGCCGCCCATCACCGCGGGTTTCACCGTCACATGCAGGCGCGCTGCCATGGCGATCGCGGTTTTTGTGCCGCTCGCTTCGCTCGTGCGCTGCCGTTCGGCCCAACCCTGCGGCGTGTTAGGCCATTGGTCGAAATCGGCCGGAGGCGGCTTCGCAACCAGCGCCTGAAGCGGGCTGCTGATATCGGTGGGTGTAGGCAGGGGTCGCGAAGGAGCGACCCGATCCTGCGCATTCGCAGTCCCAAAGCAGATAGACAAGGCGACCAATCCTGCAGTTCGCATGGACAAGGGGAGCGTCTTCACAAGAGCGTCCTTTCGTCAGCCCTTCACGAGGCCGGCGATTTTCGCGAGCGCCGCATACTGAGTCTTGAAAGCTGCCAGAACTTCGGGCGGTGCGGTCTCGGGCCGACCGGAATGGAACGGCGGATCAGGCTCGTACTCCATCAGCAGCTGGATCACCTGTGCCTGAATGGGACCACGCAAAATGGCGGCGACGGTCAGGGCGAAGTCGATGCCTGCGGTTACGCCGCCGCCACTCATGTAGCGGCCGTCGACGACGACACGGGCGGTGTCGGGGATGGCTCCGTACTGAGGGAGGAGATTGCGCTGTGCCCAATGACAGGCGCTTCGCTTGCCCTTCAAAAGGCCGGCTGCTCCGAGGATCAGCGAACCGTTGCAGATCGAGGTGACGTATTTCGCCCCATCGGAGAGGCGTCGAATTTGTTGCTGAACATCCGGCGTCAGCATCGTCGAACGGTCCGTGCCGCCGGGAACACAGATCAGGTCGCAGTTCTGTACATCGGCGAGCTTCTGACTTGCGCCGATCGGTACATGTGTATCCGAGATGATCGTCCCTCCGGAGGGACTCGCGATGGTCACTTTCACATTTGGCAGACGGGCGAACACCTCGTTGGCGCCGGCAAAATCTTGCAGCGTAAATTTCTCGTAGAGAACGAAGAGGATGTGAAACGGGCTGTCGGTTTCGGCGGCTTCGGCAGTGCTCGTCGCAAGCGGCTGCAACCCAGTCAGCAACGCCGTGGCCCCGGCAAGGCCCGCCAATACGAGGGCGCGGCGCGACGGGTCGGTCGGTGCTGAGAGGTTGAGGTCTGGCTCGATGTCGTTGGCCATGGGCAATGCTCCTGTGATCGCGTAACGGCGCGCTGAGTGTGCGCTCAACCACATCTATCGTGGCCGACGATCTGACCGAACGACGTTGTTCCCTCACTTTACGCCATCACCCGGGGGCCGACGGCTCTTGCCATCGCGTCGGCCCGACTGGCCATCAACACGCCGAGTATCACCGGCAACGTGATGAGGCACATGGCCGGAAATGAGGGATAAACGTCGTTCATCCGTGGAAACGCTGTTGCTAACTAGGCTCAAGCTTTATCGCTTTTGCTGATTAGTGAAGACACATGACGACCCAAGAGACGGCCGCAGACTTGATGCATATCGAAGATATCAAGCGCCTGAAGTCGCGTTACTGCCGATTCATCGACACCAAGCAGTGGGACCGTTTGAACGAGCTGTTCGCTCCGGACCTGCAGCTCGAGGGATTTACGATCGTCGGCGGCAACGGAGCGATGTTTGCCGCCGAGCTTGCTCAGCGGCTCGAATTTGCAATGACCGCACATCATTGCCACACGCCCGAAATCAGATTGACCGGCCCCGACGCTGCAGAAGGCGTCTGGGCAATGATGGATTTGATCGAGTGGCCCCATCCGGTGGACCTCAAGAACTTCTCCGGTGCGACGGGATTTTACGGCACCGGGTTCTATGAAGAGCGCTACCGCCGCGATTGTGGTCAGTGGCGGATCGCCTTCATGCGCCTGACGCGAACCCGTTTCGAGCCGCTGATCTATGGCGCGAGGCCTCCAGGCTTCAGCGTTTTTGCCGGTGTTCGCGACTTCACACCACCTTCGCCCGACTGGTTGCAGTGATCTGCGATGCTCGAGCCCCACGACTATGGAGATGACTGATGACCGAAACGCTTAACCGACGCTCCGTGATGGCGCTCGCCGGCGCTACTGCCGGTATCGCAGCAATCGCGCCGGCGCGAGCTCAGGAGAAAGACGCTAGGAGGACGGACGCAATGGGAAAGAAGGCTCTTGAAATTCCGGCAGACAACCCGACTTTTGCGGCGAGCGCTGGATCCTACGAGAAATTTGGCTATTCGGCCGCTGTTCGCGCGGGAGGACTGCTCTTCATCGCTGGCCAGATCGGGCGGCGGCCCGATGGAAAGATCGGCACCACCGTTGCCGAGCAAGCCGAACTCGCGTTGCAACGAACAGCTGAGATCCTACGGCTCGAGGGCCTGGACATGACCGACCTCGTCGAAGTCGTCAGCTATCATGTCGATATTCAGCACAATCTCGAAGCCTTCATGGCAGTGAAGCAGCGCTACACCGTGAAGCCGTACCCGGCCTGGTCGATCATTGGCGTCGATGCGCTGACTTCGCCCGACTTGAAGATCGAGATTCGCAGCATCGCCGCTTTGCGAAGCTGAGCGCGAATTGGAGCATAGGTGATCAGCGTCCCACGGACGTTGATGACCGTCACGTGTCGCAGTCGACAATGATTGTCGATCGTTCGGACGCTATGTAGCGTTGGCTTCCCGCGCCTGGCGATCGACGCGACGGATCGCCTGGGGCGGCATGCCGTAGAGCTTGATGAAGGCCCGCCGCATGCGCTCGGGATCGGTGAAGCCGACGGCTTGCGCGATCATCTCGATCGGTTCGGACCCATCCTGCAATCGGGCGCGGGCCGCTTCCACGCGAAGACGTTCGACGGCCCTGGCTGGCGTCTCGCCGGTCTCCTGCCGGAAAGCGCGTCCGAACTGACGAAGGCTGAGATGCGCAGCATCCGCAAGCCGTTCTATCGGGAGCGGTTCGTGCAGACGATCGCGTGCGAAAGCCAATGCGATCCGTATCCGGTCGGATTCCGGGTCCATCTGCGAGATCGGGGAATATTGGGATTGTCCGCCGGCGCGGCGATGATAGACGACAAGCTCGCGCGCCACTTTGCGCGTGAGTTCGACACCGTGATCGGCTTCGATCAACGCCAGCGCAAGATCGATGCCTGCTGTAACGCCTGCCGATGTCCAAACATTGCGATCGGCAATAAAGATCTTGTCGGCATCGACCTCCACGGTCGGATAACTCCGTTGCAGCTGATGCGCCATCCGCCAGTGCGTGGTCGCGCGTTTTCCGTCGAGCAGACCTGCCTCGGCCAGCAGGAACGCGCCGGTGCAGACGCTCGTGATCCTCGGTGTTCGGCGGGCGAGTTGCTGCACAGCTTGTACTTCGCTCGAGTTCAACATCGGCGCGATGTCGCCCCCGGAAATGACAAGCGTGTCCACGCTGGCGTCGCCGGCCGTCATGGTGGTCACAGGAACGCCACCGCTGCTCGGCACAGCCCCGCCGCCGCCCGATAGAACCTCGAGCCTGTAGAGCGGCCGACCCACGATTTTCGTCACAGTCTCGAAGGCTGCGAACGGGCCAGCGAGGTCGAGGATCTGATAGCCCGGGTAAACGAAAAATCCGACGTTGTGCATCGGTGGCGTATTCTAAGGGAAAGATGTGATTTGCGCCATAGGTGCCCTCCGACATATTCCCGTGAACCGGAAGGCCGACCCATGACTGCTCTGGTCTCGCTCGATGAGAGGACCAGGATCTGGCGCACAATCTTCGTGAGTGGTCCGGCAAGGGTCATTTGCGGCCACGCTATGCAATCGGCCGGCCGCTGCAGCACCCTCTTGACGCACTCAAATATAAGATTATATTCCTTGGCATCCCGCCCCGATGAGAGGGCGTTTCGCGATCGTCACGGATCGCGGGGCGGGAGGCGGTGGACGCGGCAGCGTCAGGCGCGGAGTAAGCGGCAGGGCGTTCCTTGCGAGGGACGTGAGCCGCGAGCGAAGCGCTGACGACCACGCTGTTTCGTCCGGCGAAGTCGTGTGGTCCTGGCTCCTCAACAAGAGCCAAGGCGCCGTGGAGGGCTGTGGCCGACCGGCTGCGGAAACCTTAACGGAGGCCGACGGTGACGATCAACGAGCCACCGGGGAGAGCACGAAGTAAGCCGGTCACCCACCGCGTGCGGAACGCCGGATGTATCCGGCGTGACCGTGGTGACTAACTCGTGTGCTTTTTGTTTTGCACACGAGGCCGCGGACGCGTCGAAGCGTCCGGCGTTCCGCACGCCCTCTTGTTTCGAGGGCGAAGGAACTAAGCAAAGCCCGGGCGCAATTGCGCCGCGGGATCGCGAGGCCGTGGCTGTTTGACATTCGTATCGAACGTTGCTGGGGCGCGAGGCGCAGCGTCACTTCACCACGTTATCGCCCGCGAAGGCGGGCGACCCAGTATCCCAGAGCGAGTTGTTAGTTCGAAGAAATCAGTAGCCCGGATGGAGCGAAGCGTAATCCGGGCTTGTAAGCCGCGACGTTC
Source organism: Rhodopseudomonas sp. B29 (assembly GCF_000333455.1). Classification (GTDB taxonomy): domain Bacteria; phylum Pseudomonadota; class Alphaproteobacteria; order Rhizobiales; family Xanthobacteraceae; genus Rhodopseudomonas. Next base: position 1,825 of record NZ_BADD01000453.1, on the reverse strand, counting down.
CGCTCCCGGATTCGCTACGCTGCATCCGGGCTACAAACGAGGACGACGCGCGCCTATTGCTGCGCCCTCCGCGGCGGTCGCGGCGCTCGCGTCGGCCGCGGTTGTTCGGCGCGCGGGCCCGGCCCGGCCTGAGGCGCCTGCGGCGGCGGTTCCTGGCTGGCGGTGTTGCTGGGGCCGAACAGCAGACGGGTCGGATTGCGGTCGAGATTGTTCACGGCGCGGCTGATGTCGGCCAGCGTGCGGCGGCCGTCGATGATCAGTGCGCCCGACCGCTTGTCGAGATTGTCGGCGAGTTCACGGAACGACTTCACCGCCTGGTACAGTTCGCCGCCGTCCTTGCCGCCGGCCAGCGCGTCGATGCCCTGCATCACGCTGTCGGTCTTGGCGATGACGCCGTCGACTCGCGACACGATGCTGTCGATCTTGTCGGAGCTGCGCGCCAGCGACGCGGTGAAGGTCTGCAGGTTGGACAGCGACTCCTTCACCGTTTCCTGGTTCTCGGCGACCAGGCGGTTGACGTTGCGCATCGTCGACTTGATGGCTTCGGAGATGTCCTGCAGCAGATCGGGATCGGCGGTCAGCACCGGGATGCCGTCGTCGTCGAGCGGCACCGGCGGCGCGTTTTCCTGACCGCCCTTCAGCGAAATCGCCGCGACGCCGGTGAGGCCCTGGAATTCCAGGCCGACCAGCGTGTCCTTGCGGATCGGCGCCGAGTTCTCGACCATCGCCAGCGCCACCACGCGCTTGGGATTGTCGAGTTTCACCGAGATCACCTCGCCGACGCGGACGCCGTTGAAATTGACGCTGCCGCCGTTGCGCAGGCCCGAGGCGGCGCCCTCGAAGATGATCCGCAGCGGGCTGCGCGCCTTGGCGGAGTGCAGGCTCTGGAACCACAGCACGAAGCCGAATCCGGCGGCGATCACCGCGAGGGTGAAGGTGCCGATCAGAAAGTAATTCGCCCGCGTTTCCATCCAACTACTCCAAACCCACGTCCGACGTCAGCCGTGCCCGACCGGTTACGTCACGATTGCCGCTGTGCGCGCCAATTGCGGACTCATCGCGGCGCCGCCGCCCGCAGGTCGACATATCGTCCTGACCAGTCATCACGCCACCACCGCGCGGGCGCGCTTGCCGTGAAAATAGGAGCGCAGCCACGGATGCTGTGACGCCAGCATATCGGCGATCGTGCCGGCCGCGATCACCTTGCCCTGGCCGAGCACGGCGATGCGGTCGCAGGCGGTGTAGAGGCTGTCGAGGTCGTGAGTTACCATGAAAACCGTCAGCCCCAAAGTCCGCTGCAGCGTGCGCACCAGCTCGTCGAATTCGCCGGCGCCGATCGGGTCGAGGCCCGAGGTCGGCTCGTCGAGGAACACCAGCTCCGGATCGAGCGCCAGCGCGCGGGCCAGCGCGACGCGCTTGATCATGCCGCCGGACAGTTCGGACGGATAGCGATCCATCACTTCGGGCTTCAATCCGACCATCACCAGCTTGGCGATGGTGATCTCGTCCATCAGGCGCTGCGACAGCTTGAGATATTCGCGCACCGGGAACTGGATGTTCTGCCGCACCGTCAGCGACGAAAACAGCGCGCCCTGCTGGAACAGCACGCCCCACCTCCGCTCGATGCCGCTACGCTCGGCGCCGCGCGCGGAGTCGAGATCGACGCCGAACACCTCGATCGAGCCGCTCAGCTTCGGCACCAGCCCGATGATGGTCCGCGTCAGCACCGACTTGCCGGCACCGGAGGGGCCGACAAAGCCGAGGATTTCGCCGCGGCGGACGTCGAGATCGAGGCCGTCCAGCACGCGCGGGCGCCGAATGCGAC
>NZ_BADD01000454.1 GCF_000333455.1 Rhodopseudomonas sp. B29 | reverse complement strand
CGTGACGAAGTCGCCGAAGCCCTTCCGCGCGCTTGGCTTGACCGGCGGCCCATCCCGTTCGTGCCACTCCAGCCAGAACGACTCCGGTTCCTCGCCACCCTCGTCGAACCGCCAGCTTACGGCGATCGTGCCGCCCGGGACCGACAACGCACCATATTTGGCGGCGTTAGTCGCGAGTTCGTGGAAGGCCAGGCCGAGGGTCTGAATCGTTTCACCCGCCATCGTCACGGGCGGCCCCACCAGTTCGAGCCGCGTCGTGTCGGCGCCGATGAACGGTGCCAGTTGAGCTGAGATCAAGGTCTCCAGCGAGACGCCTTTCCACTCCTGATCGATCAGCAGGGCGTTGGATTGCGACAGCGCCTGCACGCGCGCGCTGAATTGTTGCTCGAAATCGGCCAGAGAGCCGCTGTTCCGCACGGTTTGGCGCGCGATCGCCTGAATTACGGCGAAGACGTTGTTGATGCGGTGCTGCAGCTCCTTCATCAGGATCTGCAGGTGATCGTGTTGCTGCCGGTGAGCGGTGATGTTGCTGAACGTGATCACCACGCCCGAGATGACATTGGCGACCGTGCGATAGGGGCGCATCCGCATCACATAGGTCGCGCTCTGATCCTTGAGATCGAGCTGCTGCTCGACCACCCCGAGCGTGCGTTGCACCTTGCGGACGTCCTCGCGGAGCTCGTCGTACGACAGCAGCGACACGATATCCGTCACCGGCCGACCGCGATCGCCCTCGCGCAGCGAGAATACTTCCCGCGCCGCCGGCGTGAAGTTCTTCACGCACAGATCGTCGTCGAGAAAGATCGTCGCGATCTGGGTATTGTCGAGCAGGTTCTGAAGATCGTTGTTGGCCTGCAGCAACTGTTCGTTCTTGCCGTGCAGTTCGCTGTTGATCGTCTGCAGCTCTTCGTTGACCGACTGCATCTCCTCCTTGGCGGTTTCGAGCTCTTCGTTGGAGGATTGCAGTTCCTCGTTGACCGACTGGAATTCCTCGGTCACCGACTTCATGTTCTCGATCTGGCTTTCCAGTTCGTCGCTGGTCGCCTGATGGCGGATCTGCAGCGCATGCAATTCCTGCTGCAGCGCCTCCACCTCGCGCTGCGTCCTCGGCGCCTCCTCCAGCTTTTGCCAGTGTTCGGGCAGCTGCCGGCTCGCCCGAAACGCCACGACCAGCAGGCTTGGCGACTTGCCCGGCTCCGGGATGGGCTCGACGACGAGGTCGACCGGCGGTCGGCCATCGAAGCTCAGCGCCTCCTCTTCGACCGCGCGTCCGGACGCAAAGGCGCTCTCCACGGCGCGGCGCACTTGCGTGCGGAGGCTCCGCGACAGATTCGCGAACAAATCGAGGCTGGCATTGCCTTCGGACGGTTCGAGATAGCGCCCGGTCTCGCCGCCGGAAAACCGCACGATATTGTGGTGGCGATCGATCACGAAATACGCTGGCGAATGCTTCGCCATGACGCGGCGCGCACTCTTCTCGATCTGATCCTCGACACGGTTCGCGGGAGCCTGGGCGGCCGGAGCGACGCCGGGTTGCGGCACGTAGTGCGGCAACGCCGCTCTGGCGCTGTCGCGGCGTTGCAGGATGCGGTGCTTCTTGTCGACAGTCGTGAACAATCCGGATTCGCGGCTGACGCTTTCGGACGGTCCGATGAACAGATAGCCGTCCGAGCGAAGCGCGTAGTGAAACGTCTGCATGACCCGGTGCTGAAACTCGTTCTCCATGTAGATCAGCACGTTGCGGCAGGAGATGAGATCGATCCGGGAGAACGGCGGATCCCTGACCAGATTGTGCTCTGAGAACACGCACATTTCGCGGATGACGTGAACCGGGACGTAGTCTTCGCCCTCCTTGACGAACCAGCGTTGCAGCCGATCCGGCGACAAGCCATCGGTACGACGATAGCGTGCGGCACGCGCGAAGGTGACGGCTTGCGGATCGATGTCGGTGGCGAAGATAGTGACCGCAGCTTCGGAGCGATGCGCGCTCAGGAATTCCTGGAGCAGGATCGCGATCGAATAGACCTCCTCGCCGGTCGCGCAGCCCGCCACCCAGACGCGGATCGGATCGTCTGCGCTCCGCCCGACGAATAGCGGCTGCACGAAATTGGCCTTCAGCGCTTCGAACGCTTCCTCGTCGCGGAAGAACTGCGTCACTCCGATCAGTAGTTCGCGAAACAGCGCGTCGCCTTCCGACGGCTCGCTGCGCAGGTGCTCGGCATAGGCCGGGACCGTCTCGATTTGCAGAACCTGCATCCGGCGCTGAATCCGCCTGATCAAGGTGTTCTGCTTGTAGCCGCCGAAATCATGCTGAGGGCGCTTGCGTAGCACGGCGGTAATCGCCGTCAGACTCTGCCGGATATCCTCGCGCGCGCCGTCGGCTCCCTTCTGCTGTTCGACCCGCGCCAGATGCGCCTGATGCTCGAGAAGCTTGGCCGGAAGGCTCTCGACAGAGGCGACGCGATCGACCTGCCCCGTAGCGGCGGCGCTGCTCGGCATCCCCGACATCGCAGTGTCGTCGAACTCCGCCTGCGCGAGCGTGAACCCGCCGTGCTCCTTGATCGCCTTGATGCCCAGCGATCCATCGCTGCCGACGCCGGCCAGAATGATCCCGACAGCGCAATCCTCCTGGTTATCCGCCAGCGAGGCGAAAAACGTATCGATCGGGCGGCGATACTCGCGCGCGGGCGATGGGGTCGATACGCGTAGCACGTCGCCTTCGAGCGTGAGCGTTGCATTGGGAGGGATCACATGGATCTGGTTGGGCACGAGCGGCATACGGTCGCATGCTTCGACCACCGGCATCGCCGAATGAGGCCGCAACAGTTCGACCAGCAGGCTTTTGTGATCGGGGTCGAGGTGCTGCACCAGCACGAACGCCATACCGGTATCGGACGGCATCTTGTCGAAGAAGCTCTTGAAGGCCGCGAGCCCACCCGCGGACGCACCGATGCCGACCACCAGCGAAGGGGGCCGACGGCGAGGCGCCGCCAAGGCCGGTTTGCTCTGTTGGTTCGACTTGTCTGTACTCATTCGACCTCGAGGTCAGGCGCACCGATCGGCACGCTCGCTTCACCAGATGGATGACTATCACACAAAGCGGTCTTGCGCCGTCATCGCGCGCATTTGAAATGAGCCGGCCCCGGCTCTGTGGGGCGATCCGTCATGGTCACCCTGCGCGGATGCGGCTCGGTTGCTCCAGCCACCAGCCACGCCGCCGCGGCGAAATCAAATCACGTGTCTACCCACAATTGTTAGTGCGCGCGCACCTGCGGTCTGCTCAGCTTTCAGCATGATCGTCCGGGAGCAGTCGGCAATGGCGAATTCCGCTGGAAGCGTGCATCCCGACTGCACCGAGTGCGGGCAGCCTGTGTTGTTCGTCGCCGAGCTCTGCGAGCTCGGGCAGCATCCATATATTTGCGTGTTCAAGTGCTCGGGCTGCGCCCGCATCCTCATTGTAAGGGAACAGTTGCCGAGCCTGCTCCAATCTTTGGCGACTGAAGGCCGTTGAACCTCACGGCGCATTTCGACTCCGGCGGCCGAACTTCGCCCGTGAGGCCCGACAATCCTCCTTCGGCCGCGACGATTGGAAAGGCACGATGACCAAGAGGTCGAAAAGACTATCGGAGTGGCGAAGACGCTCGGCGTCCCTGGAGGCCCAGGCCGTCCTCCTCCCTCCCGGTGCCAAGCAGGACAAGATGCTGATGCTGGCCCGGCAGTTGAAAGCTGCATCGGAGGCCCAACCTTGGCCTTCACTTCGCGACGCGCCCCTCATCGACCTGCAATGGCTCGGCCAGATCTTGACGTCGTCCGGAACAGGGCAGCCAGACCGCTTTCCGTCCACGGGTCCCGCTGCGGGCCCGGCTGACGCCGCTTGATGGCGCAGGTCGGCCTGCCCGACGTCACCCCCGCTTCGGCGTGAACGGACCCGGCGGCGCCGCGCCGATCAGCGCGACGCAGACGAGGCCGGCGAGCGCGAACCAGAAGGTCAGCCAGAAGCCGTCGATATAGGCCAGCGTATTGGCCTGACGTTGCACCAGCCCTGCCAGCGTGCCGACGCCGCGCGCCTGGGCCAGGCCTTCGCCGTAGCTGGCGAACAGCGATTTCAGCTTGGTCAGCAATCCGACCACATCGGCGTCACCGCTGGTGATGTATTGGCCGAGCAGATTGGAATGGGTCTGTTCGCGCACGCGGAGGAACGTCGTCATCAGCGATACGCCGATCTCGGCACAGCCGAGCCGCATCATCTGGATGTAAGCGGCGAACGCGGTGGCGCGGGTCGGATCGGAATTCGACAGCGAGATGACGATGATCGGCAGCAGCGTGAACGACTGGCCGACGGCCTGCAGCAGCACCATCGGCACGAAGTCGGTGACCTGCCAAGCCGCCGTCACCTTCGTGCCGAGCAGCCCGGCTGCGGCGAAGGCCGAAAGCCCGATGATCAGCGGCACTTTGGGATCGAAGCGGCGCACCAGATACACCGACAGCGGCAGCAGCACGACCATCGGCGCCGCCGCATACACCAGAAACATCCCGCTCGATTGCGCCGGCTTGAGCTGCGCGATGTTGAGCAGGAAATTCGGCACCAGCGCGGTGTTGGACAAGCTGGTGAGCGAGTACAACAGGATCGCGATCAGCGCGAGGCCGATATTGCGCGACAACAGCACCTCGGCGTGCGCCCAAGGCCGCTTCACCACCGCCTCGTTGACGAAGAACAACACCACCAGCAACGTGCCGCAGCCGAGCAGCGACACGATGGTGCCGGAGCCGAGCCAGTCGAGCCGGTTGCCCTGATCGAGTCCGGCATAGATCATCGACACGCCGGCGCCCGAACAGCAGCATCCCGCCCCAATCGGCCTGGCTCAGCAATTGGCGATTGATGCTCTCGCGCGGCGTGCCGAGCCAGACCATCAGCGCCAGCAGCGGCGCCACGATCACGTCCTGCCAATAATTCCACTGCCAGCCGAGATGCTCGACATAGAAACGCACGATCGAGACGCCGGCGTTCAGCGTGAAGCCGACGCGGATCGCATAGATGGCGAATGGCGGCAGCCACCACCGCATCGGCAGATTGCGAAAGATGATCAGCAGCGTCGCCGGCACGAAGGTGCCGAGCAGCAGGCCGTGCAGCACGTGCAACAACAACAGCAACTGATAGTCGCGCACCAGCGGGATCAGCAGCGAGATCGCCGCGTAGATCAGCGCCGGCACGCCGAGCACGCGGCGCAGCCCGAACACCGTCGCCAGCCAGGCCACGGCCGGCGCGATGAAGATCTGCGACGCGGTGCTGGCCGTCGACAGCCAGGCGCCCTGATCGAAACTCAGCGACAGCCCGCCGCGGACGTCCGGCAGGCCGAGCGAAAACAGCCGCGAGTCGACATTGGCGACGATCGAGCCGAGCAGCACGGCGGCGACGGCAAAATACGGATGCCGCGAAACGCCGCCGGTGGAAACCGGCCCGGCGCCGATGACGTGCGGTTGGACCGCGGCGCGCGCCACCGCTCGTGTCATGGCCGGCCGGGCGCCGACGTATCGATGCGCGCCGTCACCGACATCCCCGGCAGCAGGCGCTCGACCAGAGGCTGGCCTTTGTCGAACTGGATGCGCACCGGAATACGCTGCACCACCTTGGTGAAATTGCCGGTGGCGTTATCGGGCGGCAGCAGCGCGAACTGCGAGCCGGACGCCGGCGAGATGCGCTCGACCTTGCCGTGCAGCTTCTGACCCGAGAAAGTATCGACCACGATCTCGACCGGCTGCCCGGGCTTCACATTGGTCAGCTGCGTCTCTTTGAAATTGGCGACGACGTAGACGTCCGGCAGCGGCACCACGCTGATCAGATAG
>NZ_BADD01000455.1 GCF_000333455.1 Rhodopseudomonas sp. B29 | reverse complement strand
GCAATCGGCCGACCGCTTTCGCCGCGATCGTCCAGGGCATCAAGCAGATGGCATCCGAGATGCACATCGAGCTCGAAGCGACGCGCGAGGAACTGCGCCGCGGCGTGCTGGAGATCCCGCAGGAGACCGCCGAAAGCACCGCGCAGATGCGCAAGGTGATCGTCGACCAGATCGAGGCGCTCGCCGAGCTCAACCGCATCGTGGCTCGCCACGGCCGCGGCATGGATGTCGTCACGCCGGCGCGCGCCAGCGTGCAGCGTGAGGAAGAGCCGGCGCTCGCCGCTGTCGGCGTCAGCCGCAGCGAGACGATTGCGCGCGAACCCGCCCGCGAGCCGGCGCCCCGCCCGGCTCCGCGCAGCCGCGACTCCAGCGCCGCGACCTTGCCGCCGCCCGACCTCGGCCTGCCGGCCGCCCCGCGTCGCACCGAAGCGCCGCCGGTCGCTCCCGCCGCGGATCAGAATCCCGACGGCTGGCTGTCCGACCTCCTGAACCGCGCCGACACCGGCGCCGAGCGTCAGGCCCCTCGGCAGCAGCGCCCGGCCGCCCAGCAGGCGATGAGCGGCAATCCGCTGGAATCGCTGTCGCTCGACATCGGCCGGCTGATGGACCGCAACCTCGTGCTGGAAATGTGGGACCGCTATCAGCGCGGTGAGACCAAGGCCTTCACCAAGCGGCTCTACACCCCGGCCGGCCAGAAAGCGTTCGACGAAGTCGCCCGCAAATATCGCAGCGAGCGCGGCTTTAAGCAGACGGTCGATCGCTACATCACCGAGTTCGAGCGCCTGCTCGACGAGGTGGCCCGCGACGACAACGGCCCGCAGGAACTACGCACCCACCTCGCGTCGGAGACTGGCCTCGTCTACACGCTGCTGGCTCACGCCGCGGGCCGACTGGGCTGAACCCTCTCGCTCCGGACTGCGACGAAGTAACAACCAAGCGGAGGCCTCACGGCCTCCGCTTTTTTATTGGCGTCCTGGGGCCGCGATCCCTTGCTGTGGGCCGGCTGACATCCTCGACACGCCGAGATAGTCGCGGGCTGTTCCGCCATTGGTATCGGCATACTACTTTGCGGTATCGAGGAACCAACGAGATCACCGCGCGTCGACCCAAGGATTGGACTTCTAAATCATCGCCAAACCGCATCCCCGGGCGTAGCCTAGCTGATGGAAATGACCTCACGGGTTCTTGCTCGTGAAGCCAAAGCTATTGAGCTGCACGACTGAAGAGGAATTTTTCGAACCGGATCGTGTGCACTCACAAGTGTCCTCGCCACGGGATTTCACGAGGTACGCGATTGACGTCAGATCATTCAGCTCAGACAGCAACCAGATCGTTTCCCCGGATGGCGCTGACGCCGGCGGATCAGGACGCATTTTTTCGAGCGGCCTCCCCGCCACGGCACGCCGCGAAGGGCGAATGCCTGATCGAAGCGGGTTCGGACTTTTCGTCGCTCCTGGTGATTCGTAGCGGCATCGCGCGAAAGGTCAGAACGCTGTCGGATGGAACCGAGCAGATCGTCGCGATGTTCGTCGAGGGTGACTCGCTGAACGCTGGCGATGTCGTATTCCATCAATCCCAGAACGCGGTCTACGCGCTCACCGCCGCGACCTATGTGTCGATTCCCCACGGAAAGCTGAAGGACCTGCTCGACAGCCGCCCGGCGATCGCACGCGCGCTGTGGCAGGAGACGGCCGCCCAGGCCGCGATTCAGCAGGAGTGGATGATCTGGCTCGGACAGTGCACGGCGCAATCCAGGTTGGCGCACTTCCTTTGCGAATTGTCGCACCGGTTGCAGATCGCCAGTAGTGAGTTCGGCGGCGCCACCGAATTCCCCTTGACCCAGAACGATCTCGCCGACCTGCTCGGCATGTCGACCGTGCACGTCAACAGGAGTTTGCAGGCATTGAGAAGCCGAGGGCTGATCGAGCTGACACGGAGCCGGCTGCTGATCCTGGACAAGAAGAATCTCTACTCGATCGCGGAATTCGATCCGCAATACCTCATCGGGCAAAGGCGTGCAGGCTGAAGGAGCATCTCGGTGCCACGTTTCTTTTTCAACTACACGTCCGGCGGAACGACGTCCGTCGACGACATCGGGGTCGACTTTCCGTCACTCGAGGCCGCTTATCTCGATGCCTGCGAAAGCGCTCTGGAGATCGCCTTCGAACAGTTGCAGGCGCGCCAGGATCCGACCGGCGATGCGTTCGACATCTTCGACGACAAACAAAACGTACTGATCAAGCTGCCTTTCTCCGAGGTTTTGCGGCCAGCGGGAAGGCCGCCCGTCTTGGCGAATCTGCAGACCGAAATCGCCCTGGAAAATTGCAGCCGCGAAATAGCGCGGGGTGAGAAGCTGAACAGCGAACTCGGCGCGGAACTGGCACGGACGAAGGAGCTGTTCGCTGCCCTTCGCGCCAACCTGAGCCTTGTTAGTCCGTCTTGAGACCGGGACGGACGCGGTGA
>NZ_BADD01000456.1 GCF_000333455.1 Rhodopseudomonas sp. B29 | reverse complement strand
TATCGACGTCGCTGCGCTTCAGGCGCTCGGCATAAGCCTGCCCGACCGCGATGCCGAGGCCGTGGCCGAGCGAGCCGGTGGACGCAGCGATGCCGGGCGTGCCGTAGTCCGGATGCGCCCCGAGCCGGCCGCCGGGCTTGCAGTAGAGATCGAGATCGGCGCGCGACAACAGCCCCTGCTCTTCAAGGATCACGTACTGGATCATGCAGCCGTGACCCTTGGACATGATGAACACGTCGCGGCCGGGCGTCATGGCTTCGTTGTAGATGAAATCGGTGATCTCGGTGCAGCTGAACGCCGGCGCGATGTGCAGCGCAGTGACTTGCTGGCTGATATCGAGAATACGGCGGCGGTAGCGGCGGCAGCGCGCCCGCGCGGCTTCGTTGTCGAAGCTGTTGCGGCGGTCCGTCGTCGCTTGCGTCTCGCTCATCGCCTCACCCGCGCAACACGTAGTCGGTGGGCCATCCGCGCAGCTCATCGATGTATTTGCGGCCCCACGCCACCATCTCGGCGAGTCCCTCGTCCCAGCCGATTTGCGGCTCCCAGCCGAGGTCACGCTTGATCCGGCTGGAGTCGAGCCAGTAGCGCGAATCCTGACCGAGCCGGTCGCCGGTGACTTCGCAGAGCTGCTCGAACGGCATCCCAAGCGCGCCGGCGGTGCGCTCCACTACTTCGCGGATCGAGGTCGGCTGCGCCGGGCCGGCGTTGTAGATCACGCCGAGCGGTGCCTTCTCGGCGACGAGATGAATGGCGCGACCGAGATCGCGCGCGTGGATATAGGATTTCTCGGCGCGGCCGCCGCCATGCAGCGGCAGCTTGTTGCCGGTGAGCCCGCACCAGATCGCCTTCGGGATCACCCGGTGCAGCAACTGCCCCGGACAATACGCGTTCGACGGCCGGATGATATTCATCGGGAATTTGAGGAACTTGGCCACCGACTCCAGATACATGTCGAACGCCACTTTGGACGCAGCATAGGGGCTGGTCGGCTTGATCGGCTCGTCCTCGTTGGTCGCATGCTCGACGGAGCCGTACATCTCCGAGGTCCCGATCTGGATGAAGCGCTCGAGCCAGTCGCGCTTCATCAGTTCCTCGGTGAGACGCGCCAGCGCCATAGAATTGGTTTCGAAGAATCGCCACGAATGCTTCCAGCTCACCGCACCCTCGCCCTGCGCGGCGAAGTTGACGATCACCTGCGGCTTCTCCTTGTCGAGCAGTTCGAGCAGCAGGTCGAGCTCATAGGTGACGTGGCGGGCGTGATACACGTAGCCGTCGCGCTTTTCGATGTTCAGCGAGAACGGTTCCGGCCGCAGCGGATTGCGGCCGACGCCGATCACCTTATTGGGCTGCGCGTGATCCAGGAGATACAGCGCGGTGTGGATGCCGAAGCTGCCGCCGCCACCCAGAATGCAGTAAGTCTTTGCCATGGCCCTCGTCCGGCGAGCGCAGGCCCGCGAATCATCTCAGTCGATAATCGTCCAGTTCCAGTCCCCGGTATACCCGGCCTCGGCGAACAGCTTCAGCCACTCGTCCGGATAGTCGTGATATTCCGCCGTCAGAACCCAGCTTTCGAACACCGCCTTCTGTTCCGGCGTGTGATAGCTGTCGACGACGACGAACGACCTGCCGCGCGACACGCGCTCGATCTCCGCCATCGCCGTCACCGCGCGCGCGCGCGGCAGATTGTGGATGGTGTTGAGCGAGAGCACGCAGTCGAACGACTTGTCGGGAAACGGCAGATCGTCGGCGGTTCCCAGATGCAGACGGCCGATCACCTCGTCGGGCGCGTGGTCCAGCGCATAACGCGAGACGTCCAGCCCGAACGCCTGCAGCCCCGGCAGTTCCAGCATCAGATCGTGCACCAGAAAGCCCTTGCCGCAGCCGATATCGAGCACCCTCATGCCGGGCTGCAGCGCGTAGTGCGCGATGATGTCGCGCGCCACCGCGCGCCAGCGGCCGTCGTAGCGATAGCCGCCATAGCCGTAGTCGCGCGGGCCGTCCCAATACATCTCGCCATACTGCTTGGCCTCGGCGATCACCGCAGGATCCTTGGCGTCGAGGCGCTTCTGGATGTTGCGCTTGGGCTTCGGCAGCGACCGCAGCAGATCGATTTCGGCCATCATGCGCCTCCCCGCCTCGGCTCGTTCACGCCGCGGCCGAGCGTGTAGTACGTCAATCCGGCCGCCGTCACGGCATTGCCGTCCAGCACCGCATAAGGGTCGAGCACCACCCGGCCTGCAAGCCGCGCGGCGATGTCGCGTGGCGACACGCGCGTATACTCCGGCCACGGCGTCAGGATCATCAGCGCATTGGCGCCGTCGAGCGCGTCGAGCGGCTGCGCAAAACCCTGCGCACTCGCACGCGCGACAACACCGGCCTCGACCATCGGATCATGCAGCCGCAGCGTCACGTCCTCCGGCAATTGCGCCAGTGTCGCCAACGACGGTGAGTTCTTGATCGAGCGGGTGTTCTCTTTATAGGCCAGCCCCCACACCGCCAGCGTGGCGCGCGGATGGGCGTCGAGCACCACGCGCCGGATCGTCTGCAACGCCCAATCGCGGCGGTGCCGGCTGTTGGCCTTCCAGGCCGACACCACGCCGGCGTCTGCGCCGTGCGCCGCAGCGATGCGCTCGACGGTGGCGAGATCGCGCTCCAGATTGCCGCCGGCGATGCCGAGCCCGGGCTTCAAGTAAGCATGCGGCCCGATTCGCTTGTCCAGCTTCAGAGCCGGCACGATCTCGGCCCAGTCGGCGCCGATCGCCTCGCACAGTTCGGCCAGCGTATTGGCGACGCTGACAGACGACACCAGGCAGCAATTGATCGCGATCTTGGCGAGTTCCGCGCTCTCGTAACGCATGGGCAGCACCGGACAGCCGAACGCGCCGAGCACCGAGGCAAAAGCCGGCGGCAGCGGCGCGGCGGGGTCGGCGCAGCCGACGATGAACCGCTCCGGCTGCAACGCGCGCTCGACCGCGCGACCGAACACCAGCGTCTCGACCTGATAGTAGCGCCGCGTCGGCTCGGGCGCCGGCAGCGCCCGCGTAAACCCCGGCTCGACCTGTGACAGCACCACCATCACGGCATCCGGCTTCAGCACCGGCGCGACGCGATCGATCAGTGCGCGGATCGCGCTGACATCGCTGCGGCCCTCGTCATCGGTTGGGATATCGGGCGCGACATACACCACGTCGCAGTCCGCCAACGCAGCGACATCAGCGGTGAAGTTCAGCCGATCGCCATGATCACGCACCAGGTCGTCGAGCTGCGGCTCGAACACCGGCAGCCGACCGGCGCTCAGCGCAGCGACGAGCGAGCTGTCCGCATCATAGCCGACGACGGCGAAGCCCTTCGCGGCCGTGGCCACTGCAGACACCAAACCAAGATGCGTCATGCCGGCGAAACCGACGCGGGTCATCGCGACGCTCCGATCTGCGCGATCGCATCGTCACCGAGCCGCGCCAGCGTGCGATGCAGCCACAGGTCGGTAGACAGATCGGTCGGTGTGCCGGTTTCCACCAGCCGCTTGAAGTGCGCGTATTCGAGGTTCCAGGTCGGATCGGCCTGATTGAGCGCAATCCGCTCCTCCGGTGGCCGCCCCGCCGGCAGCACGCGGCTGCGCCGGGTGAACACCGTGGTGTCCCATTTGCACAGCGACTCGATATGCGCCGAGCCGCGCTCGGCGAGGATGTCGCAGGTGAAGTGGTTCTTCCACATCAGCATGGTCATCTCGAGCTCGATCCGCGGCCGCACGGTCTCGCTGGCGATCACCACGTGATCGGGCGCCTTGTTCTCGTAGGCGTGCGCGGCGCTCAGCGCGAACTCGCCGCCGACGTCGCCGAACCAGAACCGGCAGGTGTCGAGCAGATGCGAGCCGAGATCGGGCAGCACGCCGGCGCCGCTGTCGCGCCAAGCCGAGTCGCGTACCAGCCGCGCGGTGCCGTTGCCGTAGAACATCCGGCACGAATAGATCGTACCGAGTTCGCCCGAAGCGATCAGATCGCGCATCCGCACGAAATGCGGTTCGAAGCGATGATTATAGGCGGTGTAGAGCACCACGCCCTTGGCCCGCGCCTCGGTCTCCAGCGTGGTGATGTCGCCCTCGCTCCGCACCCAAAGCGGCTTCTCGACAAGCGCGCTCTTGCCATGACTGATACAGAAGCGCAGCAGGTCGAGCTTGGGGTCGTCCGGCGTACACAGCAGCACCGCGTCATAACGATCCAGCGGCACGTCGGCGAGCTGCTTGTAGTCGGCATCGCGGACCGGATCGACGCAGGCGACGAAATCGGCGCCGGCGGAGGCGCGACGTTTGGGGCCCTGCACACCCATGCCGACGACGACCACACGCATCGCGCTATCCGAAATCCAGATGCTTGGCGATGAGGTCGAGACGTTGATGCATCGCTTCAGCGGAGACCGGCGCGTTGCCATCGACTTCGCATTCGCACGCCGCCGCGATGGCGCCCAGCACGCCCGCAATGGCGTCGTTACCGGTCACCAGCATCGCCAGCGTCGAATAGGCCAACAGCGCATCGCCCGCGCCGACGGGATCGACGAGGCGATCGACGAAGCTGTCGATGACGTAGAAGCTGTCGAGCGCCTCGTGATTGCCGTTGCGGCACACCAGCATGCCACGCTCGCCGAGCTTGAGCATCAGCAGCCGGCATCCGGCCTTGTCGTAGAGCTGCGACGCCAGCGGCCGCACGCCGGAATCCTGATCGCCGAGCGCGAACCGCGCCTCGCGCTCGTTCGGCGTGATCAGATCGAAGCCTTCGAAATCGGTGATGTTGCCCCAGCGGCTGGCGACCTGGCTGTCGGCGACCTTGTAGACGCCGGGGCGCAGCGCGCGGATGAATTCGGGAATGGTGCGACGATTGAAGACACCGTGGCGGAAGTCCGAATAGACCACCGCCTGGGTGTCGGTGTTGGCGACGGCGTCGATCATCTCGCCGAGGATGTTGTCGGAGATCGAACGGTTGTCGAGCGTGTCGACCTTGAGCAGCCGATAGCCGCCGACCGTGATGGCGTTCTTGTTCACCGTCGGCCGGGTCTGGTCGACGATGAAATTGCGACGATGCCGGCCGCCTCCAGATCGTTGGTGACAAAATTGCACAGTTCGTCGTTGCCGAGCACCGGGTGAAAGGTGACGTCGGCGCCCGCCGAGCGCAGATGTTTGGCGACGATCGCGGCGCCGCCGACGAAATCGAGTTTGCGCTCGAACAGCACGCTCATCGTCGGCGTCTTGGTCTGGCCGCCGATCATGGCGCATTGGGTGTAGCTGTCGACGATGGTGTCGCCGACGACGTGGACTTTGCGGCCGGCCATGCCGTCGATCGTGGCGTGCAAATCGTCGAAGCCGAAGCCGTAGCGCTCCATCACCAGCTGCAGCTTCTCGTGCTGCACCGAGGGCGGCGCCAGATTGATCAGGTTCGACGATGAATACACCACGTCGCCGGGCGTGAAGATCATCTCGCCGCCGTAGCTCTCGACCACCGCGGCCTCTTCGGCGGTCTTTGGCGGCATCCCGGCGGCGTTGTATTCGAAGCCCTTGGCGAAGTAGTCGGGCCGGATCACCGCCAGATTGGCCAGCGGCTTGTCGTTATGGTCGATCACGACGTAATCGACCATCTCGAAGGCGGCCAGATTGGCGGCGCGCAGCTCCTGCGGAATATGCGGCCGGTGCGCGCCCTTGGAGATGTGGCGGTCGGCCGTCAGCGAGCACACCAGCACGTCTGCCTTGCTCTTGGCGTAGAGCAGATGCCGGACGTGGCCCGGATGCACGACGTCGAACACGCCGTGGCACATGATCACCTTGTGCTCGCGCGGCGGCGGACCGAGCAGCGCCGCGAGTTCATCGGGCGTCTTCAGCTTGTGGCGATAGCGCTCGGTGAGTGAGATCGACATCGCCTCACGCCTCGCCCATGTAGCGGAACCAGGTCTGCGTCGCCTTGGCGATCGAGGCCGGCTCCCACAGCGGAGCATCGCGCCAGCGCTCGATATCGGCCAGCATATTGGCGACGCCTTGCTCGAACGGCACGGTCGGCTTCCAGCCGAGCTGCGTGGTGATCTTGGCGATGTCGGCGTGGGTGATGTCCGGCTCACCCGGCCGCTTCGGCACGTACACCACCTCGCCGCCGAGAATTTCGACGAGCCGATTGATCGATTGCGGCGCGCCGGCGCCGACGTTGAAGCGCTCGCCGGAAATCGGCGTCAGCGCCGCCGCGACGAACGCCTCGGCGACGTCGCGCACATAGATGAAGTCGCGCGTCTGCGTGCCGTCGCCGACCACGGTGAACGGCTTGCCGGCGAGCTTCTGGCGCAGGAACACGCCGAACACGGCGCCGTAGACGCCGGTGGTGCGCACGCGCGGCCCATAGGCGTTGAAGATGCAGATGGCGTTGACCGGCAGGCCATAGACCTTGTGCCAGTGCATCACCGCCTGCTCGCCCTGATACTTCGACAGCGCGTAGGGATACATCGGCTGGATCGGATGATCCTCGCGCGTCGGCGTCGCGGCGAGGCCGTAGCACGACGACGACGCCGCATAGACCAGCTTGTCCACGCCGGCGGCGCGCGCGCATTCCAGCACCCGCACGGTGCCCTGGACGTTGACGTCCATGTACTGCGTCGGCTTTTCGATCGACGGCACGATGTCGCCGATCCCGGCGAGATGGAATACGTAGCGCGCCCCGGCGAACGCCGCGTCGCCCGGCTCCAACGTGCGGATGTCCTTCTCGATCACCGTCACCGCATCGCTCGGGTGATGCGCCAGATTGGATCGGTGGCCGCCGCTCAGATCGTCGACCACGCGCACCGCAAAGCCGCGCTCCACCAGTACGTCGACCAGATGGCTGCCGATGAAGCCGGCGCCGCCAGTGACGACCGCGACCGGCTTGGTGATCGCCTCGCCCATCATTTCGCCTGAATACGCTTCAGGCGCCGGACGTTGAAGTAGCGGTCATCCTCCATGCTGCCGGGCAGCTTGCCGGCGCGGAACGCCGCGCACAGATCGCGGACCGCGTCCTCGATGGTCTTGTTCGGCCGGAAACCGAGCACCCGCGTCACCTTGTCGGAATTGATGTGGTAGGAGCGGTTGTCGTCCGACGGCGTGGTGACGATGCCGATCGGCGCCTTGTCGGGAAATTCCTCCTCGACCACCTTCTTCACCAGCAGCGCCAGGTCGGCGATGCTCATGTTCTGGAAGCCGATGTTGAAGATCTCGTTCTGGATCTTCGCCGCCGGCGCAGTCATCAACAATTCGACGGCGTCGCAGTAGTCCTGCACATGCAGATTGGGCCGCATCTGCGTGCCGCCGAACACGGTGATCTTGTTGTTGGTGATGGCGTGGTTCGTCAGGATGTTGACCGACAGATCGAGCCGTTGACGCGGGGCATAGCCGCACAGCGTCGCGGGGCGGAAGATGACGCCGGTGAAACTGTCGTCCGTGTACTTCTTTAGCAGCGGCTCGCACATCCCCTTGTACTTGTTGTACAGCGTCAGTGGCACCAGCGGATGGTCCTCGGTGACGTCCGGATCGTCGGACACGCCATAAACCGAACTCGACGACGCGTAGACGAAGCGCTTCACGCCGGCCCGCTTGGCGGCGATCACCAACGGCTCGAAGGCATCGAGGTTGATCTCGGTCGACAGCCGCTCGTCGAGTTCGAAGCTGGCATCGTTGCTGATGCAGGCGAGATGGACGACGCAGTCGATGCCGTCCATCGCGGCAGCGAGCTTCGCGGTGTCGCGAATGTCGCCTTCGATGAGGCGGAACGCCGGGTCGTCCTTCGGCAGGAAGTCCGAACCGAAGTAACAGATGTCGTAGACGGTGACCTTGTAGCCGCTGCGCAGCAACTGCGGAACCAGCAGGCTGCCGGCATAGCCGGCGCCGCCGGTGACGAGGACGGACTCAAACAGACGGGTCATGATCGGACATTTCCTCGACGAGATCGGCGGGTACCAGGGGCGGAGACGACGCCACGCGCGGCGGAGTGGCGATGGCGAAGGCGGACGCCACCGCGTCGCGGTGGAACATCTGCACCGTCTCACGCGAATAGTCGTCGAGGTTCTTGCCGATCAGCGACAGCTTGGCGAGGACGTCGTTGGTGACGGTGATGATCTGCGCGCCGGCCTCCTGCGCATGGAAGATGTTGAGTATCTCGCGCGGCGAGGCCCACAGCAGCTCGGCGTTCGGTCGTTCCGCCAGGAGCGCCCGGCAGGCGCGCATATGCGGCACCGGATCGACGCCGGTGTCGGCAATGCGGCCGGCGAACACCGAGACGATCGCCGGCACTTGCGGATGCAGCGCCGCGGCGACGGCCTCGACCTGCGCCAGCGTCATGATCGCGGTGACATTGAGTACGACGCCCTCGCCCGACAGCGTCTCGATGACGCGCCGCGACGATCGGCCCTGCGTGTCGGTCACGGGAATCTTGACATTGACGTTAGGCCCCCACGACGCGATGCGGCGCGCCTGCGCGATCATCTCGTCGAAATCGTCGGCGAACACTTCGAACGACACCGGATAGTCCGGCACCGCAGCGATCACCTCGCGGGCGAATTCTTCGTAGCCGACGATGCCGGCCTTGCGCATCAGCGTCGGATTGGTGGTGAAGCCGCGGATCAGCGGATTTTTCGACATCGCCACGATGCCGCCGAGATCGGCGCCGTCGGCGAAGATTTTGATGGTCAGATCTTCGAGGCGAGGCATGGTGCCATTCCTTCGTGCTGATCGGCGGCCAGGATGTAGGCGGTGGCGTCCCGCAGCGAGGCTGCGGTGTAGTCCGCCTCGGCGGGCGGTGGCTCGGCGGTGTAGCCGAGATCGATAAACACGGTGCGGCAACCGGCGGCGCGCCCGGCGGCGATGTCGCCGGCGCGGTCGCCGACCATGAAGCTGCGGCCCAGCGCAATGCCGAGGCGATCGGCGGCGGCCGTCAGCATGCCCGGCTGCGGCTTGCGGCAGGCGCAACCTTCGTCCTGGCGATGCGGGCACAGCTCGATATCGTCGATCGGCAGCGCGGCACGCATGCGCGCGTGCATCTCGTCGACTACGGCCCGAGAGACGCGGCCGTTGCCGATGTCGGGCTGATTGGTGACGACGACGAGCAGATAGCCGGCCCGCTTCAAGTCTCGCAGGCACTCGGGTGCGCCGTCGTCCAGCTTGAACTGAGCCAGCGTCGCCGGCGCGTAGCTGCGGCCGTCGCGAAACTGCGGCACCACCAGGACGCCGTCGCGATCGAGAAACACCGCGCGCGCCGGGCTCACCATTTGGTGCTCCTGCGCTGCAGCGCCGGGTGGCTGACGAGGCAATGCCAGACCACCGCCTGGAACGCCTCCGACAACGGCGTGACACGGGCCGGATTGACCTGGGGAATCACCACCACGACATCGCCCTGCGCCGCGGTGTGGCCGGTGTCCTTGCCGACGACGCCGAACACGCGCGCGCCGCGCGCCTTGGCGAAATCCACCGCGCGGACGATGTTGGTGCTGACATTGGCGGCCGCATCGCCGCCGCCCACCGAGAAGATCAGGATGGCATCGGCGGCGCCGAGCCGGCTGACTTCGAGCCAGCCGGAAAAGATGGTGTCCCAGCCTTCGTCATTGGCGCGGGCGGTCAGCTCGGCGACGTTGTCGACCGGCGCGTAGGCCTCGATCCCGCACAGCTTGCGGAAATCATTGACGGCATGACTGCAATTAGCCGCGCTGCCCCCGACGCCGAGCACGAACAGCCGCCCGCCGCGCTCGCGTAGCGCCGCAAGGTCGCGCGCCAGCAGCTCGACCTTGACGAGGTCGATCGCGTCGCAGATCGCGCGCGACTCGCCGAAGAAGTCTTCCGAGTGACTCATCTGTCTTTCGTGGACGGCTCGCGCCGGCTCCCATAGCCACACTCATCACGCAGAACTCGCTTCACACAGGACTCGACTCGCACAGAACTCGATTCACGCAGTTCTCACCGCCACGCACGCTTCGCTGCGAAGCTCCCGGCGGAGGCCGAATCACCGGCGAGGCGCAACGAGAATCAAGACTTTCTCGTGCGCTGATTCGGGCAAGATAGTCGTTTTACGTGGGCCAGCAAACGCCAGAAACAATTGCCTCGGAATCCTGCGCACCCTCGTCGACGTCACGGCGATGCAGGCCCGGTCGCGCTTTAGAGGAACTTGACGAGGCTCATCTGATACAGTTGCGCGGTCGCCTGATAGGAAGCCTGCAAGCTCGTCTGCAGCGCCAGGATCTTGGTGGCGACCTCGTCATTGTTTACGCCCTCGATCTGGTCGAGCATCGTCTGCGCCAGCACCTTGGTTTGTGTCTGGCGATCGCCCGTCGCCTTCACGGCCGCCTGGGCACCGGCAAGATCGGCCTGGATGTTCTGGATCGACTGGTTGCCGGGCTGCGTCGCCAGATTCTGCGCGACACGCTGATTGAGCGAGGCGACCTTGCCGTTGGCATAGGTGTCGGTCGCCGAAGTCGTGAAGGCGGCGAAGACCGCAACGGTCTTCAATTGCTGCTGCAGCGCCTGCTCGTCGGCGCGAATGCCGTATTGAACCGAGACGCCGGTGTCGATCTTGGCCACAGCCGTGCCGCGCGCCGGGTCGGACGCGGAGTCCTGCTCGCCATTGTACCAGAACACGGTATCGGCCTTGGTGCCGGCGGTCAGCGTCGTCGCAGTACTCAGCGGGCCGCCGCCGGTCACCCGCATCGGCGGCTGCTCGAAGAATTCGTTGCCGGCCTGGATCGCCGAAGCGGCGACCATCGGACCGTTGGCCAGCGCCTTCACGGCCGTCGTCAGCGCATCGTTGAGATTCGACGCGGTCTGCGTCGGCGTCGTGCCGATGGCGAAGCTGTTGGCCGGCAGCGGAGTGGCAGACGACGCCGTCAGCGTGATGTCCTCGCTGGTGCCGTCGGGCATCTGGAACGTCAGCTTGACCTGATCGCCGGCATTCGGGATCGACGCGTTTGAGATCGATCGACATCGATTTCGTGGTCGGCGGCGCCGCCGGCTGGGTCGTTGGTGGCACCCGCGATCGTCGTCGAGATCGCCGTCAGCTTCATGCCGAAAGGCACCGCGGAAGCCGGGACCGCCGGCGTCGCATCTTGCTCGTTCAACGTCAACCGACGTCGCCGGGGTGCCGATCGCGTTAAGTAATGCGGCCGGTCCCGCCGGTGCCGAGATCGGCCTGCGCGCGCTCGGCGATGACCTGCTTCAGTCCGGCAATGCCGGCGCCGTTGCCGTTGAGGATCTGATCGGCGGCCGTCACCGGCGACGCATCGGTGGCACGGCCGCCGAACAGATAGCGATCGCCCGACTGTGCATTGAGCATGTCGACGGCGTCGTAGAAATCCAGATTGGCCGTCTTCTGGCCCGGTGTCTGGCCGTTGTTGTCGAGCGTGTTGCCGGCGCTCACCGCCGCGCCCTTGACCTCGTTGCTGATGTCGGCGAGCCGCTGCAACGACAGATTGGCGACGTTGATCCGGGTCGACACGTTGGTCATCGTGTCGCTGTAGCTGGAGATGCCGGCGATTTGCGAGCGCAGGCCGATCGCCAGGCTGCGACCGGAGCCGTCGCCCGCGTAAGTGCTGGAAATCTTGCCGCTGGAGAGCTGCTGCGTCAGCGTATCGAGCTGACTGCGCAGGTTGAGGATTCCAGAGCCGATATAGGACGTCCGTCCGCTGACACCATCGATCGCCATCGCCGCCTCACATCGACTGCATCAGAGCTTGATACATCTGGTTGATGGTCGACATCACCCGAGCGTTCGCCGAATAGGCGTTCTGCAGCTCGAGCAAATGCGCCATTTCCTCGTCCATGTTGACGCCCGACGAGGAGGAAAACTTCTGCTGCAGCGTGTTCAGCACGACGGTCTGGCCGTCGGACAATTGCTGCGCGGCCTGCGCGTTCGAGCCCTGCTGGCTGACGAACTGCTGCATGTAGCTCAGCAGCGTGCCCTTGAACGGCGCGGTGTCGGAGCCGACGCCGGTCTTGGCCGAATACAGGTAGTTGGTCGCCGTCAGCTGCTTGGTCAGAAAATCCGGCCGCGTGGTGTCGCCGGCGGCGGTGGACGTCGAATAGGTCACCAGCTTGGCGTTGTCGGTGATCAGGCCGGGATTGACCGCGATGCGCTGGGCGAAGCCGGTCATCTGCGAGCCGGACGAGCTGATCGTTCCCGAATAGGACGAGCCGCCGTCGGTGAACAGCGGCACCTCGCCGCTGCCACCGGTCAGCGACGTCACCGTCGAGGTCACCGAGGCCGAATTGATGGTCGAGAAGCCGGCGTTGTTGAGCACCGTGACGTTGGGCGAGGTGCCGGTGAACTGCAGGTTCTTGGCGTTCAGCGCGGCATTGAGCTGCGCCGTCACCGAGCCCGACAGGCCCGAAAAATCGATGCCGACGACGTAGTCGTTAGGATCGAGCGTCGCAGTCTGCGGCAGCGGCAACACGGAGGGATCGTCGACCCGCATCACGCTGACGGTGCGCTGCGACCCAGTGGTGGTGTCAGTGTAGCTGATATTGATGGTGTTGCCGCTCTTCATATTCGACAGGTCGAGCGCAAAGCCGGATTGCGTTCCGGACGTGGCCGGCGTACCGGCGACGGTCTTGTCCGACAGCGCGCTCGACAGCGAGGCTGCGAACTGATCGATTTGGGTCTGCGCCTGCACCAGCGTCTTGTCGCGCAGTTCGACATAGGCGGCCATCTTGCCCGACTTCAGCGTCGAGGTCAGGTCGATCGAGCCGCCATTGGAGTAGTTGACGCGGATCGAGCCGAGGTCGCTGAGCTGGGTGTTGGGATTCCACACCGTCTGCGGATTGACCGTACCCTGGGCGTTGAAGCTGAGCGTCGCCGCTTCCATGCCGACGAGCTGGGTGCCGGAGCCGGTGAACACCGTCACCTGATTGGCGCCGTTGGTGACGACACGGATATCCATCAGCTCCGAGAGCTGATTGATGGCCTGGTCGCGCTTGTCGAGTAGCGATGCGGTGGCGGCGTCGGTCGAGGTGCCGCCGAGCGGATTGGGCTGCAGCTGATTGTTGATCTGGGCGATCTGCTGCATCAGATTGTTGGCGGTGTTGACCGCGTCGGACAGCCCGGTCTCGCAGCCGGCGCGCAGCGTCTGGATGCCGTTCGACATCGAATTGAGCTGACCGGCGAGCACCTGTGAGGCGTTGATCACGCCGATCCGCGCCGAGGTCGAATCCGGGCTGGTCGACAGCGCCTGCATCGCCGTGGTCAGGCCGTTATAGGCGTCTTCCAGCGTGCCGGTGGAGTTCGGATTGCCGTACAGCCCCTGCAGCTGCTGCAGAAAGTCGTTCCGCAGCGACGCGTAGGACGCGCCCGACGTCTCGGTGCGCAGCTGCGCCAGCACGTAGTCGTCGAGCTGGCGGTTGACGCCGTTGATCTGGACGCCGGTGCCGGTCTGGCCCGAATTGGTGACGACCTGATCGACGGTTTTGCGGACGTAGCCGGGCGTCTCGGCATTGGCGACGTTCGACGACACCAGCGACATCGACGCCTGATTGGCGCGAAGCCCTGCCATCGCGATCGATAGTGCGTCTCCGAGACTCATGACCGGCTACCCTCTACTCTTGCGACGCCGCGCGCCGCTTACCGCATGACGTTGAGGAGGTCCTGCACCATCGTGTTTGCGGTGGTGATGACCTTGGTGTTGGCCGAATAGGCCTGCTGCGTGACGATCAGCTTGGTGAATTCGTCGGCGATGTCGGTGTTGGAGGCTTCCAGCGACGAACCCGAGATGCTGCCGCCCTTGCCGTACAGCGGCTCGCCGGATTCGTTGGTGACTTCGAACGCGCCGCCGTCGATGCGTTTGAGGAAGTTGGCGCCGTTGAAGGTCGCCACCGAGACTTCGGCGAGGTCGATGTTGCGGCCGTTGGAGTAAGCGCCGACCACGCGGCCTTCGTTGCTGACCGAGACGCTGACGAGTTGACCGGCGGCGTAACCGTCCTGCTGCAGCTGGTTGACCTGGACGTTGCCGTTGGTGTCCGAGAACTGCGTCAGACCGCCGGTGCCGAACGACATCGTCACGTTGCCGAGCGAGACGCCGGCGACGGTCAGGCCCGACAGCGTGATCTGGCCGATCGTCGGGCTCATCTGGCCGTTGGCCGCGAACGAGAAGTTGGTGTTGACGTTCTGCCAGGCCACCTGACTGCCAGTGGCGCTCGGGTTGGTCTGATAGAACAGGTTCCAGGTATCGGAGTGGCCGACGCCGAGCGTCGCCGAGTCGGTCTTGGCCCAACGGAACTGGATGTTCACCGGCGCGCCGTTGCCGTCATAGGCGGTGGTGGCGCCGCCGGAGACCGACTCGTCGAGGAAGGTCTGCACGTCGCTGCCGACCACCGTGCCTGTGCCGGTTGAGCCGCCGCCGTTGCGGATCACGTTCACCGGGCTGGTCAGGCCGAGCGACGAGAACGCCGCACTGGTCGAGGTGATGTTGAGATCGGCCGCGGTTCCGGTGTGCAGCACGATGGCGCCCGACGTGACCGTCGAGGCCGTGCCGGTGTTGCCGGAGAGCGCATCGATCTTGCCGAGGAGGTTGGTGATCGTCGAGTCGACCGGAATGTGAGTGCCGTCGTCGGTGCCGCCCGACGCGGTGAACGTGATGCTGGTCCCGTTGACCACGATGGTGTCGCCCACAGCGAAGTTGACGCCGATCGAATTGCTGGCCGCGGCGCCGCTCAGCGTGGTTGCGCCGGTGATGGCGGTGCCGGCCTTGCTGTTCATCTGCAGGCCGGTCTTGGTGTTGTCGCTGAACGGCGGCGGCGTGGTGCCGTTGACCTGCGGGTTGGTGCCGAAGTCGGCCGGGCGCAGCAGTTCGGAGCCGGGCACCGAGGTGTCGTGCTTGGTGGTCAGCGGATAGCTCGCGAGGTTGGCGCGGTAGCTGATCTTGGTGGTGGCCTGCGACGGCAGGAAATCGTTCTGGAATTTGAGGATGCCCGGCGTGCTGCCGGCCGGGTTGCCGGTGGTCGGATCGATCGCCACACCTTCCAGATAGTAGCCGGCGCCGTTGACCAGGTAGCCGTTCTTGTCGAGCGAGAAGTCGCCGCGGCGGGTGTAGTTGTTGACGCCGGTGAAGATCGGACTGTTGTCGCTGAATGATCCCGGCTTCTGCACGGCGAAGTAGCCGTCGCCATTGATCGCCATGTAGGTCGACACCGAGGCCGACTGCACCGAACCCTGGATCGTGTTGGTGAGACGCGATTCCGACGTCACCGAACCGGCGAGCTGAGCGTCGTTACCGGTCTGCGGGATCAGGTCGAGGAACGACGTATCGATGCGCTTGAAAGCCGTCGTCTGCGAGTTGGCGATGTTACCGGAGATGTTCTCCAACGCGTAGGAGTTCGAGCGCAGGCCCGCGACCGACGTGGTGAGAGCGCCGAAAATACCCATTACTCACTTCTCCCATTCGGGCCGCTGTGCCTGCGGCCGCTGTGCCAAGGTCAAGGCAATCCGGCAAACACAGCCGCAAGGCTCGTGCCAGATGGGAGAAATGAGCGATTTCAGCTATTTAGTTGCAGCGTGCGGCTTCAGGGACCAAGCCGGATTTGCCGGGTCGGGTAATTCTTGCCGACCGCGCAGATCAGAGTCCTCGCCGCACCCTGTGTAACGGGCGAGCCGTCAAAAGCTGGCGCAAAAAGCAGGCGCGTAGCGAACAGGCCGGCCAAGGCCGGCTGCGGTCAGGCGTCCAACGCGGCTCGCGCAGGGTCCGGATGAAGGTGATCTTGGGCAGCACCATCGGACGGCGCGGGACTCGTGGTGCCGGCTTTTTCGGGCTTCGGCCAGACATAGCGGACGCCGACTTCGTTGGCATAGGTCCAGTCCACGCGGCACCGCCGGAACACCGCACGCGGCTGATTGGTGAACAGCAGGTAGAACTGGGTCGGCATCGGTCCCGCGCCGACCGGCTCGATCCGGGCGCCATCCTCATTGACCTCGAGGACCAGACAATCGCCCCAGGCGCTGCGATCGAGCGAGACGTAGCGGGCCGGGCGCGGCGGATTGAAGCTGACCTGGCGAGGCTGGTCGCGTTGCTGAAGGTTCGTTTGACTCATCGTGGGCTCGTGCGATCAATCTGGCGTTTCCCCGAACCGGACTGATCGGCGGCGCGACCGGGCGGCAGCTGCCGGTCGCTGCAACTCAACGCGGTATTTCGATCCGCGCTCCCGCGCCCGCTGCGCAGATTGGAACGTGGTTAGCCGATCCTGAACGCCCAAAACGTCAATTTCATTTGACGATCACGGAACCTCGGGACCCGACCCGCGTTGTGGGGCTCGAGCGAAAGTGCGGTTGGGGAGCCAGTTGTCCGAGTTTGCAGCGCCGGAAGGTGCCTCCGGCCAAGAGCCTGCCGGCCGCGAAGGGTTGTTCCTGGGGCGGAGCGAGCTGGCGCAGATGATGCGCGGCTACGACTGGTCGGGCACGCCGATCGGCCCTCCGGAGCAATGGCCCCAGGCGCTCAAGACCGCAGTCCGCATCATGTTGACCTCGCGGCAGCCGATCTGGATCGGCTGGGGCCGTGAGCTGATCTACATGTACAACGATCCCTACAAGTCGATCATCGGCGGCAAGCACCCATGGGCACTCGGCCGGCCGACCTGCGAAGTGTGGAGCGAGATCTGGGACGATATCGGACCGATGCTGGCGAAGGCCAGCGGCGGCCACGAAGGCACCTATGTCGAGGCCCAGCTCCTGATCATGGAGCGCAATGGGTTTCCGGAGGAGACTTACTACACGTTCTCCTACAGCCCGATCCCGACCGACGACGGCACGCCCGGCGGCATCTTCTGCGCCAATTCGGACGATACCCAGCGGGTCATCAGCGAGCGGCAACTCGCGCTGCTCAGCGAACTCGCCTCGTCGGCTTCGATCGCCCGCAGCGTCATCGAAGCCTGTAGCCGGAGCGCCGGGGCGCTCGCCACTAATCCGCGGGATCTGCCGTTCGCGATGGTCTATCTGGTCGAGCCGGGCGGCGCGACGGCCGAACTCGTCGGCCTGTCGGGTATCGAGCGCGACCATCCGGGCGTAAAGGCGACGCTGTCGATGGGCGCCGGCGACGAGGGCTGGCCGATCGGGGCGGCCCAGCAGCTCGGCGCGCCCTGTGTCGTCCCCGATCTCACCGGCCGGTTCGGCTTCGAGTTTCCATCCGGCGGGTGGCGCCAGCCGCCCGAGAAAGCCATTGTGCTGCCGATCGCCTCGAGCGGCGAAACCGGCCGCTCCGGCTTTCTGATCGCGGGCCTCAATCCGTTTCGGGCCTATGACGCGACCTATCAGGATTTCCTGCTGCTGGTCGCCGGGCAGATCTCGGCGGCCATCGGCAACGGCGATGCCTATGAGGAAGAGCGTCGCCGCGCCGAAGCCCTGGCGGAGATCGACCGGGCCAAGACCGCGTTCTTCTCCAACGTCAGCCACGAGTTTCGCACGCCGCTGACGCTGATGCTGAGTCCACTCGAAGAGACGCTGGGCCAGGACAGCCTGACAGAGTCGTCTCGGGCATTGCTCGGAATTGCCCACCGCAACGGCCTGCGCCTTTTGAAGCTGGTCAACACGCTGCTGGATTTCGCCCGCATCGAGGCCGGCCGCGTCACCGCGCAGTTCACCCCTGTCGACCTCTCCTCGTTTACCGCCGAACTCGCCTCGAATTTCCGCTCCGCAATGGACAAGGCCGGTCTGCGGCTGATCATCGACGAGCAGCCGCTGCCGCAGCCGGTCTATGTCGACCGCGACATGTGGGAGAAGATCGTCCTCAATCTGCTCTCCAACGCCTTCAAGTTTACTTTCCAAGGCGAGGTCGGCGTCAGCGTGCGCGCCGCCGCGGATGGTGCATCCGCCGAAGTGGTCGTCAGCGACACCGGCACCGGCATCCCGGCCGAGGAGATCCCGCATCTGTTCGAACGCTTCCGCCGCATCGACGGTGCGCGCGGCCGCTCCATTGAAAGGCTCGGGCATCGGCCTGGCGCTGGTCCAGGAGCTGGTGAAGCTGCACAGCGGCACGATCACAGTCGACAGCGAACCGGGGCGCGGCAGCACCTTCACATCACCGTGCCGTTCGGCACCGCGCATCTGCCGGCCGATCAGCCGCGCCATGCGCCGCTGCAGGTGTCGACGAATGTCCGGGCCCAGGCGTATCTCGACGAAGCGCTGGGCTGGCTGGAAGGCGATGGCGGCGGCGACACGCCGCCGGCCTCCTCGCCCGACGATCTCGGCCTCGATACCCTGGGCGGGCGGGCTGGCCGCCCCCGCGTGCTGCTGGCCGACGACAATGCCGATATGCGCGACTACATCTCACGCCTGCTCGGCGACGGTTACGCGGTCGAAGCCGTCGCCGACGGCCAAGCGGCGCTCGAGGCGGCGTGGCGGCAGCGCCCCGACCTCGTCCTCAGCGACATCATGATGCCGCGGCTCGACGGCCTCGCTTTGCTCAAGGCGCTGCGTAACGATGCCGAACTCACCGACGTGCCTGTGATCTTCCTCTCCGCGCGCGCCGGTGAAGAAGCCAAGGTCGAAGGCCTCGAGGCCGGCGCCGACGATTATCTCAGCAAGCCGTTCAGCGCTCGTGAGTTGTTGGCGCGGGTGCGCAGCAATCTCGATACCGCCACGATCCGGCGAGAGGCGCTACGCAACGAATATGCGCTGCGGCGCGAAGCTCAGGTGGCGCGCGAGCGCGCCGAAGGCATTCTGGCGACGATCAGCGACGGCTTTGTCGCGCTCGATTTGAAATTCCGCTTCACCTACGTCAATGCCGCCGCCGAACGCATGCTGGAACGTTCGGCCAAGGAACTGATCGGCAGGTACTACTTCGACGTCTATCCTGAGACGCTGGGGTCGGACACTGAAACCCATTTCCGCCGCGCCATGGAAGAACGCATCGGCGCAGCCTACGAGAATTATCACGAGCCGACCGGTCGCTGGTACGATGTCCGGGTGTCGCCGGCCAACGGCGAAAGCATCTCGGTGTATTTCCAGGATGTGACCGACCGCCGCCAGGCCGAGGCGGCGCTGCGCGACCTCAACGAACGGCTCGAAGAAGAAGTCGCCCAGCGCACCGCCGAGCTGCAGCAGAAAGAAATGCGGCTGCGCTCGATCTTCGGCACCAGCTACTCCTATCAATGCTTCGTATCGCTCGACGGCACGCTGATCGATTGCAACGCTACGGCTCTCGCAGCGATCGGCGCCACCTCCGAACAGGTGTCAGGACGCAAATATTGGGAGACGCCGTGGTTCACCGGCACCCCAGGCGTGGCCGAGCTGATCCGGGACAAATTTGCCCAAGCCGCGCGCGGCGAAGTGGTCCGGCATGAACTGCACGTCGAATTGCCGGCGCACGGCTGGCGCTGGCTCGACTTCCAGATGCGCCCCGTCCTCGCCGCCGACGGCAAAGTCCTCGCCATCGTGCCGGAGGCGATCGACATCACCGAACGGCGCAAGGCCGAAGACGCGTTCCGCCAGGCGCAGAAGATGGAAGCGATCGGCCAGCTCACCGGCGGCGTGGCCCACGACTTCAACAACATGCTGACGGTGATCCGCTCGTCGGCCGATCTGCTGCGCCGACGCGAACTGCCGCCCGACCGGACGCGTCGCTACATCGACGCGATCTCAGATACCGCCGACCGGGCCGCCAAACTAACGGCGCAGCTTCTCACCTTTGCGCGTCGCCACGCCCAGAACAAGCAGGTCTTCGACGCGGCCGAACGGCTGGAGCGCATCGCCGAAATGCTCGAGACCGCGCTCGGCTCGCGCGGCACCCTCACGCTCGACCTGACCGAGCGGCCGCTCGCGGTCGAGGCCGACGTCAATCAGTACGAAGCGGCGCTGGTGAATCTGGTCGCCAACGCGCGCGACGCACTGCCGGGGCGCGGCTCGGTCACGATCAAGGCGGCCCGCGTCGACAGAGGCGGAAGTGCCTGCGTGGCGATATCGGTCACAGACACCGGCTGCGGCATCCCGCCGGAGCAGATCGAGCGCATCTTCGAGCCGTTCTTCACCACCAAGGCCATCGGCCACGGCACCGGGCTCGGGCTGTCGCAGGTCTACGGCTTCGTGCAGCAGTCCGGCGGCGACGTCCGCGTCGATAGTGAGGTCGGACACGGCACCACTATCACACTGCTGCTGCCGCTCAGCGACAAGCCAGCTCAGCCCGACGACGTCGCCACGCGTGCGGAAACGCAGCCGAACCAGCGCGGCCGGGTGCTCGTGGTCGAGGACAACGCTGAAGTCGGGGAGTTCGCCACGCAACTGCTGCACGACCTCGGCTATCAGACGGTGCTCGCCACCTCGGCCGAACAGGCGCTGAAACTGCTGGACCACGACGCCGGACGCTTCGATCTCGTCCTCAGCGACGTGGTGATGCCCGGCATGGACGGCGTCGCGCTGGGCCGCGAGATCCGCAAGCGGCTGCCCGAGCTACCGATCGTGCTCAACTCCGGCTACGCCCATGTACTGGCCGACGACGACAGCCACGGTTTCGAGCTGTTGCACAAGCCGTATTCGGTCGAAGACCTGTCCAAGATCCTGCGCCGCGCCATGACGGCGCGGGCGTGACGGCCTGCTCAAGGATTTGTGTCTGCCGGCTTGAGGCAGATCATGACCGGGCGCCCGGCCCGCGTGGTAACGGACTGATCTGCGTTCCTGGTCCCCGCCGAGCCAAGTTCCCCAATGCGAGCATCCCTGCAGCGTCAGCGTGAGATGAGCGAGGCCGAGATCGCCGAGCAGGTTTTGTGCTGCCTGGAGCAGGCGGCAGAGGCCGAACCGCAAGCCGCGGTCGGTGCTTTGAAGCACCTGATCGTGTACTTCCACGGCAGCCGGCAGGCGCATTCCTGCGCGGTCGACGAAGCCCGCTCTTCGACCTTCATGGCGATCTGCGAATACGCCAAGGCGCTCAACCGCGGCCAGCCCGCCGACCGGCTGCGGCCGATGGCGATCGAAGCCGCGGAAAAGTGGCGCGCGCTTGCCCAATAGCGAGCATGCGCCTAACGGGCGACGAAGAAGTAATCGCGGCTTCCGGACAATGACCCGTATGTGAAAGGTTGCTGCTTCCCACGGGTGGAGGTCATCACATCGTCCCGGACCAGATCGAACAGCCGACGAATTTCCAGGTGGGGCGTACCGATCCGATCCAACATCGCCTTGACGAACGGGCTGTTACTGCCTTCGCCATCGAAGGCGACTTCGCCATGTTTCGCCGAATAGACGATCAGAGTTCCGGCATCCGGCTCGATTCGAGCCAGACCGCGCCCGATGGAGCGACTGGCGAGGCTTCGTCGCATCTGATTGGCGAACGGATTGTCCCGGCAAGCATCGAGAATTACCAATCGCAACCCTTTGGCACCCTCGATCGCACTCAGGACTTTTCCGACTTCCACGGCTTCGAGGTCAACATCCCTATCGAGGCGCAGCTGTGCGTCGACAGGAATCATGTAGTTGACGCCACCCAACTCTATTCCGTGCCCGGAATAGTAGACCGCGGCCCAATCGGCGGAATCTGCGGCGGCGGCAAACTCCCTGATCGCGTCGACGAGACGTTCGCGAGTGAGGTTCTCCTTCACCAGGACTGTAGTGAATCCCAGTTGCCGCAGAGCGGCCGCCAGACTCAACGAGTCGTTCTTCGGGTTGGCCAATGGCGGTACGTATCGGTAATCGGAATTTCCAATGATAAGGGCGACCCGTGTCTCCGGAGCGACGGTCGCAGAAGATGCGGCACTCGCCTGCTTCTGCATTGCCGGCGGCGGCGTGCTTAGCTTCAAGCGATTTATCGCAGAAGCCAGCTCGGAGTCCTCGGGTAACCATCGCCGCGCGATTTCAAGATCCGCGGCCGCCCTCTCGAAATTCCCGGATCTCTGCCAGAACATCCCTCGCTGACGAAACGCCCACCAGAAATCTGGTCTCGAGGCCACTGCCTTGTCGTAGTCCGCGGCCGCCATCTCGGGACGACCGGCGAGCTCGTAGGCAAGAGCCCGATCCAACAGCAGATCGGTCCAGTTCGAATCCAAAACGAAAGCTTGGGAGAAATCCTTTATGGCAGAATCGTATGAGCCCATCTCTCGATGAGCCCGTCCGCGCGCTGCGTAGCCGAAGGCGGCCTTAGGGCTCATCGCGACCGTTTTCTCCGCGTCGGCGAGCGCGCGGTCGTAGAGCCCCAATGCAAAATACGCCGATCCCCGATTGTCGATGTATCCCGAATTCGTCCGATCCAACTCGACCGCTTTGGAAAAGTCTCTCAATGCGGCCCCGTAGTCCTTCAGAGCCATGTTGGCCAAGCCGCGGCTGTTATACGCGCGCTCCTTCTGCCGCGCCGCCCCATCCGAGTTCAAAACACGCGTGCAAGCCGCGCGCTTGTCGGCAGGGTCCTTGGCGCCGCGGCACTGCGCGTAGTCGAAACTCTGTTCGCCGGCCCAGGCCGGTGACATGAAGAACAGCGCAGATAGCACGAGCGCAAGTGCCGGCGACAAAAGGCACCGCAACTCAGAACCCCGGCTGCAAAAAAGCAGACCAAAACGATCGCGAAACATGGGTAATCCGCTAAAAATGGAGGCTTGATCTAAACGGCCTGACGCCCCCGAAATCAAGCTGGAGTTGATGGCCGGTCGAGCCAAGGGATGCGAACAGGAACGATCAGCCGGTCGCGGCCGTGGAGAAAATAGCGTGAAAGGCCCGGAGCGGAGTGGTCGGACGGCCGGTCTAGTTACGGCAATCGCCCGGCGGCACGAAGCGATAGGTGTAGGTCTTCGTCTTGCCGCTCATCGTTCGAAGTACCGGCAAGGTAATCTGCCGTTCTTTGCCGATCTTGATCTCCGGGAAGAGCGCGGCGAACTGATCGGGCACGCTGGGCAGCGAGTAGACCAGCACGGCTCCCTTCGACAGTACGATTTCGGGATCGAACCACGGCGTCCGCGGGATGTACTCGACCGCCAGCGAATCGATCTTCGGCTCGGCCGCGATGCCGACGCCGTAGACGGTCTGGCGGTCGCCAAGGATGTAACCGGGTCCGCAGTGATAACGACTATTCCAGTCGGCCATGATGGCGCGGGCCGCCGCCGCGGTCGGCTCTTGCAGTCCGCTGTGCGAGAAGAACCCCAGATAAGCCACGCAGGCAGCCGTCGCCGCGACAGCGTAGAATCCGCCGAGCGCGACTGCGGTGTGACGCTCGCCCGCGATCTGCCGCCCGGGCCGCCAGTCCAGCATCGGCGCCAGCGCCAGCATCGCCATCTGGGCGAACGGCGCGCCGTAACGCACGATGTATTGGAGGCCGAGCAGCACGACGAAGACGAGCAGCAGCAGGAACATCGCGATGTTGACGAGGACGAGGAATTTGACCTCGTCGCGCAGCACCGCGAAGCGCTGCAGGCGCAGCGCCAGCGCGCCGCGCCAGCACCCGATCGCCACCACCAACGCGCCCGGCAGCAGCATCGGCAGATAACCGAGCAGCAGGCACCCGACCCGCTTCGCCGTCTCGAGCGGCGAGCTCAAGCCATGGAAGTGCTTGCTGCCGTAGGTCAGCGTGGTGTGAAACCGGTAGACCATCAGCACATGCGGCAGCAACAGCAACCCACAGATCAGCGCCGCCGCGTAGAACCCCGGCCGACGGAGTAGTACACGAAACGTCGGCAGTGCCAGTAACGCGCAGGCGATGCCGAAGAACAGCACGAACGCGTTGTATTTGGTCAGCGCCGCCGCCGCCGCCCAGGCGCCCAGCAGAATCCAGTGCAGCCAGCGATCGGTGCTGCGGGCGCGTAGCAAATGATAGATCACCGCCGGCCACGAGGTGAGCTGAAGGATGTCGGCATTCAGCGCCCAGGACAGCGGTCCGACGACCGCGTACAGCGAGGTTCCGGCCAATACGGTCGCGAAGGCGGCGATACCGCGCTCGGTCACGAGCCGGAGCACGCCATACGAATAGGCCAGACCGACCGCGAGCAGCAGCTGCCCGACCAGCACCATCGCGATGCCGGACGGACCGGCAACCGCATCGACAAGCCCGCCCACCCACACCATCATCGGCGGATGCACCGGCGTGATCCACGGGAAGTGCCGCCCCCAGGCGATCAATTCGCGCGTGTCGTACAGCGGCGTCGGGAACGCCAGCGCGGACAGAGCGACCGGCAGCAGCACCGCAGCGACCAGAACCGACAACAGCCCGATAGAAAAACCGGATCGGGAGAGGGTTCGTTCGATCACGCCAGCCGCCACATTTCCAAATGTTAATGTGGCGGCTTGATGCGGGCGCTTCTCAACAATGTCAATCGGCGTCAGGCCTTTTGGCGCTGACGCCGCCGCCGTTGAGACGCTTGGACAAAAAAATGATTCAGCGTTGTGCCATCGGGGTTTCCGCTACTCACCGTCCGGCTCGAGCGACCGCGGAGGCGAAAGGAACCGTACGGCAAACGACAACAGGCGACCGCCGGAATGCTTCTAACGATGTCTGCGTCAGGTTGCGTTCGACGTCGCAGGCTTGAAGCTGAGCGCAATGCCGTCCATGCAATAGCGCAGGCCGGTCGGCTTCGGGCCATCGTCGAACACGTGGCCAAGATGACCGCCGCAGCGCCGGCAATGCACCTCGGTGCGCACCATGCCGAACGTTGTGTCGCGACGCTCGCCGACCGCGTTGGGGAGCGGCTGCCAGAAGCTCGGCCAGCCGGTGCCGCTGTCGAATTTGGTTTCCGAAGAGAACAGCGGCAGGTCACAGCCGGCGCAGGCGAAGGTGCCCTTGCGATGTTCGCTGAGCAGCGCGCTTGTAAACGGGCGCTCGGTGCCCTCCTCGCGCAGGATATGATACTGCTCCGGCGTCAATTGCGCGCGCCATTGCTGGGGCGTCTTTTCGATCTCGAACTTCTCGGCAGCGTGGGCCTTCTCCGGCCGCAGCCAGCGGAAGCCAAAGGCGGCGGCGAGCGTAACGGAAGCGAGCAGCAGGCGGCGGTCGATCATGGCGGCTCCGTGCGAGCGATGAACTGATACGTCCCAGATACGCGGCTGTGATCGTGACGTTACAGCGCCGGCAACGCCGCGGGCTCACATTGTCGCGAGCAGGCCACCCGCCCCTCAACTATTCGGCTGCGTCCTGACCGCCCTCGCCCGGATGCGGACGTGGCGCCGGCCGCGGCACCCGCGGCATCACCGCCCGGCGCTTGGCCGCCTCGAGCCGAGCCTCCTTGATCCGTGCCCGTCCCGCGGCGCGCTCGCGGTAACGCGCGAGCACTCCCGCGGCCAAGGCGCTCTCCCGCGCCGCCAGAAACACGCCCTGCCCGACCACCCGGCCGACCTCGCCGCCGGCCCAAACCAGTTCGAACGGCGAGAACAGCTTCCAGCGGTCATCGCCGTCGACGATACCGTTGGCGATCAGCCGCCCCGCGACCGCCGTGGCCGCCAGACCCTGCCGGCCAAAGCCGCTGGCCACCCACAGGCCGCGGCGCAATTCGCCGATCTGCGGCATGCCGTGCACCGTCTGGCCGACGACGCCGCCGAACGTCTGGCTGATCTCGACCTTGCCGAGTTGCGGAAACACCGAACCGATACGCCGGCGGATGATCCCAGCGAGCCGCCGCGGCGCCATCTCGAACGTCGTTTCGCCGCTCGCCCACAGCAGCCGGTCACCTTCGACGATGCGATAGTGATCGACACCGTCGGTGTCGGCGATCGAGCCGGCGAAAGCGATGGCCTCGGCCAGCCGCTCGCCCAGCGGCGCGGTGACGGCCGCGTAGCGCCACACCGGCAGCAGCGTGTCGCTGAGCCGCGGCGCAGCGGCGCCGAGATGCACATTGCCGGCGAGCACGACATCGGCGGCGCGCAGCTTGGCATTGGGAGTCGCGATCCGCTTGCGCACGCCGGAGTAATCGATGCCGATGACCGCCGTCTCTTCGAAGATCCGCACCCCGGCCTGGCGCGCCATGGCCTCGAGGCCGGCGATGTAGCGGCGACCGTCGATCTGAAAAGCATTCGGATAGGAGATGGCGTGGAAGTAGCGGTCGGTCTTGAGCACGTCGCGGACCCGCTCGACCTGCCAGCCTTCGACATCGGTGCCGAATTCGGCTCCCAGTGTCTGCAGCCGCGCGATCAGCCGGTCACCGATATCGACATTGGAGACTTCGAGCGCACCGGCCGACTGCATCACACCGGCCATCGCCGCCTCCGCGGCGCGCTGGCGGACGATTTCCATGCCGCCCAGCGACAGCACCCACAGCTTGCGGGCATGATCCGGCCCCACCCGGTCGATCAGCTCGTCCAGCGGCACGCCGTAGCCGGGGGTGACGCTGCCGAGATGATGAGACGAGGCGTTCCAGCCGACGCGGCGCCCTTCCAGGACGGCGACGCTGAGCCCGCTTTGCGCCAGCTCGAGCGCCACCGACAGGCCGGCCAGACCGGCGCCGACCACGCAGACGTCGACGTCGAGGTCGAACGTCAGCCGGGCGTGCGGCTCTTCCGGCCGCTCGGGGACCGGAGGCAGCTCGGGCACCGAACCGTCTGTTCCGTCGTTTGGGTCTGTCGCGGCGGCGGTCATGTCGTGTCATATCGAATTGGCGCGGCGCTTGTCACCTTGTCGCCGCCGCGCTTCTCGATTAATCCGCAGGGCGTCGCCCGAAAGGACCCCATGCGCCGCCTGATTTTGCTGCGTCACGCCAAGACCGAAACCGACGCGCCGAGCGGCAAGGATCACGACCGCCGCCTGGACGAACGCGGCCGTCTTGATGCTGCGGTCATCGGCGGCTGGCTGGTGCGGCACCATCTGCTGCCCGACGAGGTGCTTGTTTCGACCGCGGCGCGGACCCGGGAAACCTGGGACATCATGTCCGGCACGATGCCGACGTCGTACGAGCCGCAGGTCGAGCATCAGCAGGATCTGTACAACGCCAGCGCTTCCGAGTTGCTGCAGGCCATCCGCAGCATATCGGCCGGCATCAACCGGCTGATGCTGGTGGCACATAACCCCGGCGTGCACGAGCTGGCGCTGGGGCTGACCTGCATGGGCGACAGCCCGGACCGCCGGGTGCTCGCCGGCAACATGCCGACCTCCGCGGTGGCGGTGATCGACTTCCCGATCGCCGACTGGGCCGACGCCGGCTTCGGCGGCGGCAAGCTGCAGCACTTCGTCACCCCGAAGCTGCTGCGCGAGGCCAAGTAGCGGCGACGAACGGGACTAGGGCAGCAGGTCTGCCGGCAGCATTTCAAACGTGTAGTTGCGCGGCCGGTTGCGGCGGATGAAGCCGCCGACTTGCCAGAGAAACAAGCAGGCGAAGCCGATCAGGAAAACCGCGCCGCCCCATTGGCCGGTCGCGACGGCGCGCGCCAACAACCCTAACAGCGCCGCAGCCACAAGTGCGACACCGACGAGGCCGAACGTATGCTTCAACGGCGGCAAGCCACCGACCAGCTCGGCGCGGCTACCGGCGGCTTGCATGCGCCGATGCAATTCGACGATGAAGGCGCGATAGGCCTGATCCTGCGGCGCCATCAGTGCCACTGTCTGCCAGGAGGTCGACAGGATCCGCAGCTTGTGGCCCGCTTGATCGACCAGATCGGCCCGAAACCGGCGCGACTGCATCGACACCGGCCGAAAGCTCAGCCGCACCTTGGCGATCGACCCGTAGGGCCACAACCCGGAGCGACCGCCGATCTGCCACGACAGCCCGGCTTCGGTGAGTTCGTACTGCTGAGCGGCCCCGACCAGCGACGCCCGGTAGGCGTAGCGGGGAGTGGATAATTCCATATCATCGGTCGGATCGGTCGACGGCTTCATCATCTGGCTATTGCAGGGCGAACGCAGCGATGCAATGCGCTTGCTTCGTCGCTGGCATGACGAAGCTGAGTTGCCCCCCGGCCTTGTGCTCCATAAGCTCACGGCCGATCGCGAGACCACATGGCACAATCCGACACCTTCACCTTCCCGCGCCGCCTGATCCTGGCGGGCGCCGTGATCATGGGCGTGCTGCTGGCGCTGGCGCTGCACATGCTGGGGCAGCGCGTCGGACTGGATCTCGGCGGGTTGTGGCGCTCCGACATGGCTGAGATCATGCCGATCGGCGCAGCGCTGGCCTGGTGGCTGATCGCGACCGCGGGTTTCGCCGGCGGATATCTGACGGCCACGCTGATGCACCACGCCGCCGCCGGACAAATCCCGCCGCGCATGCGCCAATTTCTTGTGGTGATCGGAGTGGTCGTGCTGGCGGCCGCCGGACAGGCGGCTTCAGCACCGACCACCGTCCCGTTTGCGGCGGGGGTGATCGCAGGGCTCGTGACGCTGGGGCTCGGCGCTTTGACGGCCTTTTGCGGCGCTTATTTTGCACTGCGCAGAGGCTGAAATACGCCAACGCCGCGCCAGAGGCTGGCGCGGCGTTATGCCTCAGGTCGAACGGTACGAGCCTCGATCAGCTCGCGGCGCGCAGGTTGATCCTGCTCTCGGCGAGTTGCGTCAGCTTGCCGTCGGTGGCCTTTTCTTCATCGAGCGTCTTCTGCAGGATGGCGGCGCAGTCGTTGCGGCCAAGCCGCTTGGCCCATGCCACGAGGCTGCCGTAGCGCACGATCTCATAGTGCTCCGCCGCCTGCGCGGCGTTGATCAGCGCGGCATCGAGCACGGTCTTGTCGGCGACTTCGCCGGCGGTCTCATTGGCTTCCTGGATGATGCCGTCGATCGCCGGGCAATCGACCGCCTTGGCCTTTGCGCCATGCATCTGGAACACCTGTTCCAGCCGCTGCACATGACCCTTGGTCTCGTCCAGATGGGTCAGAAAACCCTGCTTGAGCTGCGGATCGCTGGCCTTCTCGGCCATTTTCGGCAGCGCTTTCACGAGCTGCTGCTCGGCGTAATAGATGTCCTGGAGCTGGTGAATGAAAAGGTCATCCATCGTCTTGATATCTTTGGTGAAAAGTCCCATTGCGAGGCCTCTTTGATTGCTTGATCGGGGAATGTTCTGCGGACTGTGCGCTGCGCTTCGAGCGACGCTGCCGCGAGCTGCACATCGTTAACCGGGCAATGCAGTGCCCGTTCCTTGGAACGCACCGGCTGATTTGCACGTGTAGCGGGAACGGAACGGCTGCCTATATGCGCTGAACAGGTTCGCATTCGCGAGCGCGCGTCATGCCGATGCCGGGAAACAGGTTTCCGCTACCTCCTTTGCGCGAGGTCAAGGGCACCGGAGCCGGGCAGTCTCATTGATAAGCGCCTGCTGACGTGTCGCACGGATCGCGACGGTCAGATGGATTGCGTCACAGGGCGATTTTGCCCTAAGGGATCGGACGTAAGAGGAGCCGGACGGTACGTGATGCTTCACGCACGGTCGTCTCAAAGGTTTGCCGCCCCCTGTCGGGAGGACGAATGCATCGACTGCTGACCGCGATGGGGCGGGGCTTCAAGAGGTATATCGGCTGGAAGCGTGTCGGCATCGCCGCCAGCATCCTGATCATCGGCTTCGCAGTTTCGTCGCTGATCCGCACCCTCAAGGGCGTCGACGCCAACGTCATCCTGACCGCGCTGACCGACAAGTCGCCGGCTCAGATCGGACTCGCAGCACTGTGCGTCGTCGGCGCATTTTGTACGCTGACCTTCTACGATTTCTTCGCGCTGCGCACGATCGCGAAGCTGCACGTGCCCTACGGCATCGCGGCGCTGTCGGCCTTCACCTCCTATGTGATCGGCCACAATCTCGGTGCCACGGTCTTCACCGGCGGCGCCATCCGCTTCCGCATCTATTCGGACTACGACCTGTCGGCGATCGACGTCGCCAAGATCTGCTTCATCTCCGGCCTGACCTTCTGGCTCGGCAATCTGTTCGTGCTCGGCATCGGCATGATCTGGCATCCGGCCGCGGCCAGCTCGATGGATCTGCTGCCGAACGAGATCAACCGCCTGATCGGCGTCGCCTGCCTGCTCGGCATCGCCGCCTATTTCGTCTGGCTGGCCACCGGCAAGAAACGCCGCGAGCTCGGCCAGAACGGCTGGAAAGTGGTGCTGCCGTCGGCCAAGCTGACGCTGGTGCAGGTGCTGATCGGCGTCGTCGATCTCGGCTTCTGCGCGCTGGCGATGTACCTGCTGATGCCGTCGCAGCCCTATATCGACTACGTCTCGCTGGCGGTGGTGTTCATCCTCGCCACGTTGCTCGGCTTTGCCAGCCACGCGCCCGGCTCGCTCGGCGTGTTCGACGCCGCGATGCTGGTGGCACTGCCGATGTTTCCGCGCGAGGATATCATCGCCACGCTGCTGATCTACCGCGTGCTGTATTTCCTGCTGCCGTTCGGCGTCGCGATCTCGATCATGGGCGTGCGTGAAATCTGGCTGGGCGTCATCAAGCCGTGGCAGGAGCGGCGCAATGCCTGCGGCGCAGACCACCAGCACACGGCGCACAGCCATCACTCCCCTGCCGCCGCGCCGGTGCGCCAGGCCGTGCCGCAGCGCTCCTCGAAGCTCTGAGGCGGATACGCTGACGTTTCAAATCAGCTGTCTTTTGAAACGTCGGACCGATCCGGCTCAGCAGTTCTCACCAGCC
Organism: Rhodopseudomonas sp. B29; assembly: GCF_000333455.1. Taxonomy (GTDB): domain Bacteria; phylum Pseudomonadota; class Alphaproteobacteria; order Rhizobiales; family Xanthobacteraceae; genus Rhodopseudomonas. Next base: position 11,349 of record NZ_BADD01000456.1, on the reverse strand, counting down.
TTCGCCCATTTCCTGGCGAGAGCCTCGACATGTTCGTAGAGCTTAGGATTATTCATGGTCTGTCGCCGCTGCACCACCCAGGGCTTGCAGGCGATCCAATCCCCGACCAGCGTCGACCGCCCGTAACTGTGGTAGACACGGGCGTTCAGCGTCTTCTCGCGAATGCCGATGGCGATCAGTTCGTAGCGATTGAGCGTCGCACGAAGGACCGCTGCTTCCTCACTCGTCATCTGATCCGACATCGCATACTTGACGAGCTGGCCGTCTCTTTTGAGCGCGAGAAACTTCTTCCTGAGCTCGATCATCAATTCGGTCGTTTGCTCGCTCATGATCAAGTCGAGCGTGGCGCGGCGGCGGGCGACCCCGCGGGTGACCATGGCGGAAATGATAACGCCAACGAAACTCAAGAAAATGGCCCCTGACTGGAGCCAGAGGCCGTAATTTTGGACCTGATCTTGGGTCAGCCAGGGCATCCTAGCCCCCACCGTCACCCTCGGCGATCCTGCAATGTGTCATCGCGGTCTCCATCGTCTCGTGTTTGATGCGGCCCGGTTAACGACCGGTCAATGCTGCAATAAAAGTAGTCACGGCGACTTGCACGGTCAATGGTGGCACGAAAGCTTCAATCTGCGGACACACACCCTTTGTACCCATATTTTCGCCCCAAGGGCAGCGTCAAAGGCCGCATGTCCAAGCTGATCGCGTTTCGTTTGCCGGCCGTGCTGCTGATCGTGGCGGCTGGTCTTTGCGCACCCGCTGCCGCCCAGGTGCAGCCGCCCACTCCGCTGGTCGACCCACAGGCTCCGGCTGCGGCCGCGCCCACCGGGGCGGCCCCGACTCAAGCCCCCGCATTGGCTGCGGTGCCGGTCACCGATGGTTCGATCCAGATCAGCTGGGAGGTGCGCAACCGCTTCCGGCTGTTCCGTGAAGAGCGTGATTTCCGCGAGCAGGTCGAGGCGCTGTCGGGGCTGACCGTGCTGGCATCCGAGCAAGCACTGGAGGGGCAGAGCGAAGGCCGAGGCTGGGCTCGCAATGTCGTCAACCGGCTGTGCATCGATCTCACCGGCAAGATCAATCAGCCCTGCACCCGCGACGGCGTCAAGGAAAGCTATCTGACCCCGACCGAGCATCCGGTGACGGTGCGGCTGACCGGTGCCATCCCGGTCGGCGCGGTCTGCGCCTGGACCTTCGATGATGGCGACGGGCCGCGCAACTCGACGCAGGACTGCGCCGAACCGATCAACTTCCGCGCCCGCTATGGCAAGCCGACGATCGCCACGGTCGACATCACCGCCGGGCCGGACGCGCCGCTGCGCGTCACGACGCCGATCGAGGTACGCGACCTGCTGGTCGCCGGCCTCGGCGACTCGATCGGCTCGGGCGAAGGCAATCCCGACCGCGCCATCGCGCTGTCCGACGACGGCTTCTGCTTCAAATCCTACATCGGCAGCAGCGTGCCGCAGTTCTACAGGCCGAGCCGCGCCGGGTTCAAAGGTGGCCGCGCCTGCGAGGCGCCGGACACCCTGGCGAACTGGCAGAAGCACTCGGCGCTATGGTTCAACGCCGCCTGCCATCGTTCGCTGTACAGCTACCAGACCCGCACCGCGCTGGCACTGGCGGTGCGCCACCCGCATATCGCCGTCACCTATCTGCCGTTGGCCTGCAGCGGCGCCACCATCACCGACGGCCTTTTCGGATCGCAGTCGGCGCGCGAATGCTTCATCCCGCGGCCGGGCGCCGCCTGTCCCACCAGCGTTCCGGGTCAGCTCGGTGAACTGCGTGACGCTCTCGCCGCCGCGCGAAAACGCCAGCCGTCGCGCAATCTCGATCTCGTCCTGCTGTCGATCGGCGCCAACGACATCAACTTCTCCGGCCTCGTCGCCGACGTCATCGTCGACTCACCGACCGAGCGCGCACTGTTCCGCCGCTCCGGCGTCATCGGCTCGCTGGCGGATTCACGGACGGCACTACGCCAGGTTCTGCCGCAGAATTTCGCCAAGCTGCGTGGCGCATTGAAGGGCATTGTCGACGATCTGTCCCGCGTGGTGTTCGTCACCTATGCGGACCCGGCACTCGCCGGCGGCCAGCCCTGCCCCGGCGGCGCCGCCGGCTTCGATATCCATCCCTCCTTCAACGCCGATCCGACCCGGCTCGCCGCCGTCACCTCGTTCGTCGACAATGAATTCCTGCCGCGCCTGAAGGATCTGGCGCAGTGCACCGGCGGGGTGCTGTGCCGCGATCCGCAGAGCGAGCGCATGAGCTTCGTCGATGCGCATCAGCGCGCCTTCGCCGACCACGGCTTCTGCGCCCGGGCGCAAACCGATCCGGAGTTCGACCGCACCTGCTTCTCGCCGACCGGCGACAGCTTCGAGACCGACATCGTGCAGGCCGCAAACTCGCCGATGAAATGCGGCTACGGCGCCAGCAACTATCGCGCCTACCTGCCGCGCGCGCGCTGGATCCGCGACGCCAACGACAGTTACTTCGCAGCGATGACCTATCCACAAGGATTGTCAGCCGCAGTCCAGCCGGCCGATATCCACGACGCCACCTGGGGCGTGGTCTCGGCCGTGTATGGCGGCGCCGTGCATCCGACGGCGGAGGGTCATGCCGCCATGGCCGACGCCGCGGTCCCGGCGGCCGAAGCCGTGCTGCAGCTCGACGCCGGGCCGGACGTCGTCACCCGGCCGCTGCCGCCGCCTCAGTGAAGCCCGTCGCGCGCAGCGGCCGCGACCGCCAGCCTCGCGCCCAAACAGAAAACGCCGACCCGAGGGTCGGCGTTTTGCGTTGTGGTCTCGCGGAGCGACGGGCGGCGTTACCTTGCCGGCGCCATCGTCCCCTTCGGCACCATCGGCGCAGCCTTGGGTTTCGCCACGGCCGTCGTCGCCGCCTTGGGAGGCACGCCCGCATCGGCGGCGCGCTCCGGCATGAATTTGGCGACGATCGCCGGATCGATCTGCGCGACGGCCGTATCCGGCAGCCGCTTCCAGGTGTCGTCCTGGCCCAGCATCGGCGTGCCCAGATAGCCGCGCAGCGTCATCGTCTGGTTGTCGGGGCTGATGGTCAGCATCGCGCTCCAGACGTCGCCATTGCGCGGATCGAGGATGGTGCCGCCCTCGTATTTGCGGCCCTTCCGCTTCATGTCGCGGATCAAGGAGATGCCGAGGATCGGCTGATCCTTGCGGTCGTCGCTGCATTCCCGGCAGATGGTTTCGCCCGGCTTGCCGCTCGCATCGGGGAACGTCTTGACGACGACACCCTCATAAGTGTTGTTGCCGCGATCCAGGATCAGCACCCAGGTCTGCGGCTTCTCCACCCGCTGCCACAGCCCAACGGCGGTGGCTTCGCCAGCAGCGGGCTGCGCAGCGGCCGCAGTGAGCATGGCAAGGCTGGCTGCGAACGCCATCGCTACCAGGCGGATCGGTCGAGCAGTCATCATGAGAAGCACCTAAAACCTCGGGTTGTGCCAAACATAGGGCGGAACAGTCCGGTAATCCAGCGCGCAACTCACGTTGCGATGCGCGCGTTTTTATGACGGCGCGGCGGCGAGTTTGGTTCTTTAGGGCGAGGCACCCGTCCGATCGCGCTTCTCGCCTCAAAGCCGTCCGCCTGCCGGGTATCTCCGCCGAACCGGCAAGGCCAGCCACAGTTCCGGTTCTTCAAAAACAAAAGGGCGTGCCGTCTGCACGCCCTTTCATCCATCGCATGGTGTGCCGAATGCTTAGTTCACGCCGAGCTTCTTCTGCAGATTGGTCGACGAGGTCGTGTACTGGAACACGACGCGCTTGTCCGGGTAGACGTATTTGACGGCCTTCTGGGCCATCAGCGCGCCTTCGTGGAAGCCGGAGAGGATCAGCTTCAGCTTGCCCGGATAGGTGTTGATGTCGCCGATCGCGAAGATGCCGGGGACGTTGGTTTCGAACGTGCCGGTATCGACCGGAATCAGATTGTTCTCCAGATGCAGGCCCCAGTTCGCCACCGGGCCGAGCTTCATCGTCAGGCCGAAGAACGGCAGCATCGCATCGCACTTGATCTGCGCGGTCGTGTTGTCGTTGAGCTTGATGGTCGCGCTCTCCAGCTGACCATTCGCCCCCTGCAGCTCGGTGATCTGGCCGATCTTGAGATCGAGCTTGCCGCTGGCCACGAGCTGGCGCATCTGCTCGACGCTGTGCGGCGCGCCGCGGAAATCGTCGCGGCGATGCACGAGAGTCATGCTCTTGCAGATCGGGTTGAGGTTCAGCGTCCAGTCGAGCGCCGAGTCGCCGCCGCCGACGATCAGGATGTCCTTGCCGCGGAAGTCTTCCATCTTGCGCACCGCGTAGTGCACCGATTTGCCTTCGTAAGCCTCGACGCCAGGCACCGGCGGCCGCTTCGGCTGGAACGAACCGCCGCCGGCGGCCACGACCAGCACCTTGCACTCGAACACGGTGCCGGCGTCGGTGGTGACGCGGAATTCCGGATCGCCGATCTTCTCGACCGTCTCGATCATCTCGTTGAGATGGAAGGTCGGGTTGAACGGCTTGATCTGTTCCATCAGGCTCTCGGTGAGCCCGTGGCCGGTGATCATCGGAATGCCCGGGATGTCGTAGATCGGCTTTTCCGGATACAGCTCGGCGCACTGGCCGCCGACCTTGTCGAGAATGTCGACCAGATGGGCTTTCACATCGAGCAAGCCCAGTTCGAACACGGCGAACAGTCCGCACGGGCCCGCGCCGACAATCAGCACATCGGTTTTGATCGCTTCAGTCATCGTTCGTTCTTTTCGGGTTGAAATGTTCGGACGCGGACGGTCCGGGCGCCGGCCTGTCTAGCCAAGCCGGGCGGGGGAGAAAAGCCACAAAACGGCTGAGACACCTTGTTCTAGCTCAAGAACTAGGCTCAATGGAAGGCAAAAGCCCGGAGCAACAGGCCCTTGACCGCGCGTTCCAAAGACACTGCCCAGCCAGTCCTCGACGACTTTCCCTACCGACTTTCGGACAATGTGCGGTTCGCCGATCTCGATCCGAACAACCACGTCAACAACGCGGTCTATGCGAGCTACTTCGAGACCGGCCGGGTCACTCTCGTGAAGGATCCGTCGCACGCGCTGATCCCCGACGGGCTCAGCTGGGTGCTGGTCCGGCTCGACATCCACTTCCGCGCCGAACTGCATTGGCCGGGCAAGATCGAACTCGGCGTCGGCGTCGTCAAACTCGGCCGCACCTCGGTGCACTTCGATCAGGTGGTGTTTTCGGAAGGAGCCTGCGTCGCCTCGGCGCGCGCCGTCACCGTGCTGGTCGATCTGCAAACCCGCAAGCCGACGCCACTGACGCAGCCGCTGATCGCCAATTTCGCGCGCTGGTGGCTGCGCGGCGTGGATCGGGTGTAGCCACTAAGAACTGGTGGGCGCTAATTTGTTCGTCATGGCCGGGCTTGACCCGGCCATCCACGTCTTCCTCGCGACGTCGTCCAAAGAACGTGGATGCCCGGGACGAGCCCGGGCATGACGGTCTTTGCGCAGGAGACGCTGCGGCTGAATTAAGCCTGACGCTCCGGCGTCGAAACCACGAGACCGTCGAGCTCCGGGGTCATCTTGATCTGGCACGACAGCCGCGAGTTGGGTCGCACGTCGTAGCCGAAGTCGAGCATGTCTTCTTCCATCGGCGACGGGCCGCCGAACTTCTCCTGCCAGGCTTCGTCGATATAGACGTGGCAGGTCGCGCAAGCGCAGGCGCCGCCGCATTCGGCTTCGATGCCGGGAATGGCGTTGCGGATCGCGGCTTCCATCACGGTCGCGCCGTCCTCGACGTCAACAGTGCGGGTCTCTCCGGATGAATCGACAAAGTTGATCTTGGACATGATGGCTCGTCGGACGCTCACGCTCGTTCGGGATGGGGGTGATGCGGCTCCTATAGCGGGTCGGCCGGCGTTTCGCCAGCACCGCCACGTCAAAAGCCGTCGGGCCGGTCCAGCCGTTCGTCGATAGCGACGCGGGCGTGGTCCACCGCCGCTTGAAGCACCGCGAGCGCTTCCGCCGCCGGTTCCCCGCGGCGCAGCGCATCCTCGAATTCGGCAGCCGCCTCAGCCACCGCGGTCGCGCCGATCGCCCTCGCCGAGCCTTTGAGGGTGTGAGCCAGCGCCGCGGCATCAGCCGGCCAGCCGGCCAGCCGGGCGACGAGGTCTTCGGACTGCGCGGCGAACATGGTCAGGACTTCGCGCTGCAGGCGAGTGTCGCCGAGCGTCATGGCGTCGAGATGCGCCTCGTCGATCGGCGCATAGTCGGGCACCAGCGGCGGCGAAGGCATCCAGGCAATCCCGTCTAGTTGCAGCGACAATGGCTTTCCCCGGCGGCTCGAAATGCTCGATTTCGGGAAGCCAACCATGGAAATGGTTAACGAAACGTTTCAGGCCGCAATCGCCTCATTGGAGGCGAATTTTCGGCAATTTACCCGCGTCCATCGCCGCCCACAGGTTTTTCTACGTTATCCGAAAGGGTTAGCGGGAACTCCCGTTAACGATGATTAAGAAAGTCTTAACCGGAACCATTTCATTCGCCGGACTGAACCAATAGGATGTTGGAGGAAGTGGCGGACAAAAGCACGGCGGCGACGGGGTTCAATTGCGCCGGCTTTTTGCACCAGGCGGGATTTGCGGGCTGTGGGGCCGGCAGCCCAGTGGCGTGCGTAGGACAAGGGCGTAGACCGACATGGCGAACAATCCCAAGAAGATCAAAGATCCGACCGAAGTCGCGCTGTCCGCAATTCAGGAAGCCCTGAACATCAGCGACGCGCCGCCCGGCGACGATCAGATCTCGGTCCGGACCGACGACGCGCCGGTTTCGGCTGCGTCCGACCTGTCTCAATCGGCTTCCGACCTGCGCATGGAGCGGCCCGGCTTCGCGCCGTCTTCCGACCTCGATTTCGCTCGCCGTCCCGCCAATGACGACCGCGAGACCATCGGCCAGCTGCTGCAGGCCCTGCAGAAGGGCCGCCCTGCCCGCAACGTCTACACCGTCGCCAGCATCTTCGCCGGCGTCTGGATCTTCGGCGGCATCATTCTGACCGTCAGCTTCCTGCCGTCGCTGCAGGCTTTGGTCGGCCAGGGCTCCGGCGGCGCGCTGGCGCTGGCCGGTCTCGCCGCGCTGTTCTTCGCCCCCGTGATGTTGTTCTTCTTCCTGGCAAGCCTGGTGTGGCGCGGCCAGGAGCTGCGCATGATCGCGCAGTCGATGGCCCAGGTTGCGATCCGCTTCTCCGAGCCCGAAATCGCCGCCAGCGATTCCATCGTCACCGTCGGCCAGGCCATTCGCCGCGAAGTGGCGGCAATGGGCGACGGCGTCGAGCGCGCGATCGCACGTGCCGGCGAACTCGAGACATTGGTCGCCAACGAGGTCTCGGCACTGGAGCGCGCTTACTCCGACAACGAAGTCCGTATTCGCGCGCTGCTGCAGGACATCGCCCATCAGCGTGACAATCTGGTCGGTCAGGCCGAGCAGGTGCGCAGCGCGATCAGCGGCGTGCAGATCGATCTGCGCCAAGACATCGCGCTGATCTCCGACGCCATCGCGTCGCGCGTCGACGACGTCGCCAAGAGCATCACCAGCGCGCTGGAAGAGCGCGGCGCCCACATCACCAGCGCACTCAGCCACGCCGGCGACAACATGATCCTGGCGCTCGGCGAGCGCGGAGGCGATCTGCTCGACCGGCTCGAAGAAGCCAGCGGCGAGACCACCCGCGCGGTGCTGGAAGCCAGCGAGCGTCTCACGACCAGCCTCAACTTCAAGACCGGTCACGTCCACGACGAGTTCGTCGAACTCGCCGACCGCGTCCACGAAATGCTCAACGAACGGCTCGATCGCATCACCAGCGAATTCGAGCAGCGTTCGTCGAGCATCGTCGACGGCATCTCCGAGCGCACCGAGCAGGTCCACGACAGCCTGAAGAACTCGTCGGACTCGCTGCTGCTCGAACTCGAGCTGCGCAGCGGCGATCTCGTCACCAAGATCGACGACGCCGGCCACCGGCTCGCCGAGCAGGTGCTGACCAGCGGCGACAAGGCCAGCGAAGCGCTCGACGTCACCGTCAACACGCTGGTGGCCAAGGTCGTCGGCCAGACCGAGAATGCGCATGACGCCCTCAGCGTCCAGATGAGCGCCTTCGACGATCTGGTGAAGCAGCAGGGCGCCGAACTCGCCGAGCGCTTCGCCCGCGACTCCGGCACGCTGGGCGCCCTCATCACCCGTCACATCTCCGAATTCGACCGCACCGTGAAGACGTTCGGCGGCGAGATCGTCGAGCGGATGGGCCAGCGTACTCAGGATATCTCGGAGACGCTGAAGACCTATGTCGACAATTTCGACGAGCGCGTCAGCGCGAGCGGCCAGACCCTCACGGCGACGCTCGACGAGCGTCTGATCCGGCTCGAAACCAGCTTCGCCTCGACCGTCGAGAGCCTCGACCACACGATCGGCGGCAAGGTCGCAGCGTTCGACGACCAGATCGCCGGCCATGCGCGCGCGATCGAGACCACCGTCGATCGCCTTGAGGGCTCGGTCGGCGGCAAGATCGCGGCGTTCGACGGCCAGATCGCCGGCCATGTGCACGCGCTCGAAACCAGCGTCGATCGTCTCGAAGGCTCGATCGGCCACAAGGTCACCGCGTTCGACGATCAGGTCACGAACCATCTCCGCGCTTTGGAAGAGAGCTTCGATGGCCGCACCCGCTCCGTCACCGAAGTCATCGATACGCGCATCGAGCATCTCACCACGACGCTGACCACCGGCGCGGTACAGGCGATCGAGTCCATCGACTCGCGGCTGACGCACCTCACCAACACGCTCACCGAAGGCAGCGCCCAGGCGATCAGCGCGATCGGCCAGCGCATCGGTGCGGTGACCGAAACCATCGACCATCGCAGCAACGAACTCGCCGCGACCGTCACCGCCCGCTTCCAGGAGATCCACGAGGGCCTGGAAGGCCGCGTCGCCGCCGTCGTCAACGACATCGACACTCGCGTCACGCAATTCGAAGACCTGCTCGGCTCGCGTGTCGAGGCCGTCGCCGGCCGCTTCGAAACCACCGGGCGCGAGGCCAGCGAACTGCTCATGGCGCGTGCCGAGGAATTGTCGTCCGGCATCAAGGCGCATGTCGCCGATGCCGAACGCTCGCTCACCGGCCTGATCACCAGCACCAGCGAGACCATCCAGATCGGTACGCGCTCGGCCCGCGAGTCCATGCTGTCGGTCTCCAACGAGGTCGGCACGCAGCTGCAGCTCACTTCGGCAGAGATCGAGCGCTCGCTGACCACGGTCGGCGCCAACGCCGCCAATTCGGTCGTCTCCAGCGCCACCGAAGCTCAGGCGCGGCTCGTCGCGGTTTCGAGCGAAGCGGCGGCCCAGATCAAGTCGCTGTCCGACGATGTCGAGCGCACGCTGTCGGCCGCCGGCACCGCCACCGCGGCGTCGGTGCTCGCCGGCGCCCGCGAGGCGCAGACCACGCTGATGGTGACCTCCTCGGAGATCGCCGGCCAGATCAAGTCGCTGTCGGCCGATATCGAGCGCACCTTGACCGACACCGGCGGCACCACCGCGGCGTCGGTGCTGCACAGCGCCCGCGAGGCCCAGACCACGCTGGTGTCGACGTCGACAGACGTCACCAGCCAGATCCGTTCGCTCTCCAGCGAGATCGAGCGCACGCTGACCGACGCCGGCACCTCGACCACCGCCTCGCTGGTGTCGGGTGCCCGGGAAGCGCAGACCGCGCTGGTCTCGGCATCGAGCGAGGTTGCGACCCAGATCCGCTCGCTGTCGTCGGATATCGAACGCACCCTGTTCGCCGCCGGCAACACCACTGCGGATTCGGTGGTGAGCGGTGCCCGTACCGCGCACAGCACGCTGATCGCCGCCTCGGAAGAAGCGTCGGAGAAGGTGAAGTCGCTGACCGCCGATGTTCAGCGCACGCTGGCCGAGGTCGGCTCGTCGACCGCCGGCGCGCTCGTCGCCGGTGCGCGCGAGGCGCAGCAGACGCTGGTGGCCAGTTCGACCGAGGCCTCCAACCAGGTCAAGTCGCTGGCCCTCGACGTCGAGCGCACGCTGATCGCGGCCGGCCGCAGCACGGCGGAATCCGTGGTGTCGGGCGCCCGCGAGGCGCAGACTTCACTAGTGAGCGCGTCCGAGGAAGCCGCCTCGCACGTCAAGTCGCTGGCGCATGACGTCGAGCGCTCGCTGGTCGCCGTCGGCCAGGCGACGGCTGCGGCCATTGCCGGCAGCGCCGACGACGTTCGCAGCACGCTGACGACGAGTTCGGCGGATGCAGCGAGCCAGATCCGGGCAGTCTCTGCCGACATCGAGCGGACGCTCGCGACCGTCGCTGCCAACACGACCGACAACATCCAGGTCAGCGCCCAGGCGGCGCAGACCACGCTGGTCGCGACCTCGAACGAGGTCAGCGCCCGCATCAAGTCGACCTCCGCGGAGATCGAGCGCTCGGTGTTCGCCGCCAGCGGCAGCTTCGGCTCGACCATCACCGCCAAGAGCGACGAGATCGTCAACTACGTGCAGCAGCAGGCCGAGCGCCTGGCGCAGATCATCGACAGTAAGCGCGGCGTCCTGGTCGAAGCCATCGGCGGCAAGACCAGCCAGCTCACCGTCGAGATCGACCGCGTCACCTCGGCGGCGCTCGGCGCCATCGAGAGCCGCGGCAAGGCGTTCTCGACCTCGATTGTCTCCAACGGCACCGAGGTGGCGCGTACCATCACCGGCGCCGGCGATCTCGCCACCGGCGCGATCAACAAATCGCTCAAGGACCTCGAACTGGCGTCACGTTCGGCGATCGATCAGTCCCGCCAGGTCTCGATCGCGGCCGTCACCGAAATGCAGGAGACCAGCAAGATCCTGCGCACCGACACGGTGGCACTGTTCGAGCGGCTGCGCGAAGGCAACATCCTGCTGCAGGAAGTCCTCACCGGCGCCCACGAGAACCTCAACTCGCTGGAACGCGCGCTGGTGACCCGCGTCGCCGACTTCGTGACGACCATGAACGAAGTCAACGCCCGCAGCGGCGCCACCACCCAGGCGCTCGACGATCAGCTCACCGCCTTCCACGGCAAGACCGCGCAGGCGCTGGAAGATCTCGGCGCGCTGGCGACGCAGTTCGACGACCACGGCAAGGCGCTTGCCGACGCCGCCGCCCTGATCGAGCAAAGCAACAGCAATGCCGCGAACTCGGTCGGCGACCGCAAGGAAGCGCTGGAATCGTTGATCACCACCATCGATCTGCGCACCGCCTATCTCGATCAGCGGCTCGGCCGCTTCACCTGCATGCTCGACGAATCGCTCGCCGCCTCCGAGGATCGGGCGCTCGACATCGACCGTAT